>NZ_JBEYTJ010000011.1:0-76983 GCF_040642995.1 Nonomuraea sp. NPDC047529
GTGGTGCGGTCCGGGGTCGCCGCCGACGTCGTCGGCGAGCAGGCCGCGGTTGCGCTGGAAGGCGGCCAGCGCCTCGGCGCCCCGGCCGTTGAGGGCGAGGGCCCGGATGAGCTGGGCGTGCAGGCGCTCGCGCAACGGGTGCGCGGCGGCCAGCGACTCCAGCTCGGCGACCAGGTCGAGGTCGGCGCCCAGCGTCAGGTCGGCCTCGACGCGGTCCTCCAGGGCGGCCAGCCGGGCACGTTCGAGCCGTTCGGCCTCGGCGGCGGCGAACGGCGCCGCCCGCACGTCGGCCAGCGCCGGACCGCGCCAAAGGCTCAGGGCCTCCCGCAGGGTGGCGGCCGCCTCGGCGGGCCGGGACCGCGCGGACGAACGCCGCCCCGCCCGGGCCAGCCGCTCGAACCGCACGGCGTCGACGGCGTCCGGCTCGACGGCCAGCCGGTACCCGGCCGGACCTGAGGTGACCAGCCCCGGGTGCCCCAGGACGCGCCGGAGCCGGGACACCAGCGACTGCAGCGCGTGCGAGGGGGCCTCCGGCGGCGCCTCGTCCCACAGCGCCTCGGCCAGGGTCTCCGGCCGGACGGCACGACCGGCGTCAAGAGCCAGCCTGGCCAGCAGCACCCGCAGCCGCGCGCCGCCGACCGGCGCCGGGCCGTCGGCGGTGACCAGCGTGAGGGGACCGAGGACGCCCACGCGCACCGGCCCGTCGTCGCCGCCGCCCGGCCCGGTCGCATCCGCCATGACCAGGAGTCTGGCACGCGCCGGAGGATCGCTTGACGAAGCGGACCGCAGTCCGATAGCTTGCGGACACATTCGGACCACGGTCCACTTAACGGGAGATCGACATGCTCAAAAAAGTGATCACCGCCGGCGCGCTGGCCCTCATGGTGCTCGGCGCCCCCAGCTCGTACGCCGACTCGGCCCCCGGCAAGGTCGTCCACCACTCCCACAAGGAGACGGGCACGCCCTGCGAAGGGCTCAAGGGCTGCACGTACGTCCAGCTCAAGGGCGACCCGAAGACCGGCCCTTCGGAGGCCATGTTCACCCTCAAGGCCGGCACCCCCTTCGACCCGCACTGGCACACCAGCCCCGAGCACGTCGTCGGCGTCTCGGGCGTCATGCTCTGGAACGTGAAGGGCCACAAGACCTACCGGATCGGCGCCGGCGACTACCTGTACTACCCGTCGAAGGCGGAGCACTGGGGCAAGTGCGCCCCGGGCGCCGACTGCGTCTACTACGTGTACGACTCCAAGCCCTACGACTTCCACCCCGCCGACCGCTGACCCGGCGTCGTCCAGCGGGCGCGGAAGGTGCGGCGGTAGGCGTCTGGAGGCACGCCGACCGTGCGGTTGAAGTGCCGGCGCAGCGTGGCCGCGGTGCCCATGCCGGTGGCCTCGGCGATGGCGTCCACGCTGTCGTCGGTGGTCTCCAGGAGCTCCTGGGCGCGGCGGATCCGCTGGGTCAGCAGCCACTGCAGCGGGGTGGTGCCGGTCATCGACCTGAAGTGGCGGCCGAGGTGGCGCGAGCTCATGTTCGCCCGGCGGGCCAGGTCCTCCACCGTCAGGTGCCGGTCCAGGTGCCGGCCCGTCCAGGCGAGCAGGTCGCTGAGGGGGTGGCCGTGCGGCTCGGGTACGGGCGAGGCGACGAACTGGGCCTGGCCGCCGGGCCGGTGCGGCGCCACGACCAGGCGGCGGGCGATCGTGTTGGCGACCGCCGAGCCGTGGTCGCGGCGGACCAGGTGCAGGCACAGGTCCAGGGCGGCGGCCTTGCCCGCGGCGGTGAGCACGCTGCCCTCGTCCACGTAGAGCACGTCCGGATCGACCTCGATCAGGGGGTGGCGGGCGGCCAGCGTGTCGGTGTGGGCCCAGTGGGTGGTGGCCCGCCGCCCGTCCAGCAGGCCGGCCGCGGCCAGGACGAAGGCGCCCGTGCAGAGCGAGGCGACCCGCGCGCCCGCCCCGTGCGCCGCGCGTACGGCCGCGACGAGGTCGGCCGGCGGCTCGACGTCCACCTCGGCCCAGCCGGGGACGATCACGGTGTCGGCCCGTACGAGCAGGTCGAGCCCTGCGTCGGGTTCGAGCAGGAACCGCCCGTCGGCCCGTACGGGGCCCACCCCGCAGATCACCGGCTCGTACCACCGATCGACGGGGACGGGCGGGGGCGAGCTGAACAGCTCGTAGGCCAGGGCCAGCTCGAAATGCAGGATCCCGTCGGCGACGGCTATCGCGACCGTACTCACGTCCGGAATTGTACGCATCATGTCGTTCCGGACGCTCGTGCGGAACCGCCGGGGATCGCCAGGATGTCCACATGACTGATGCGGACATGAACCAGATCACGGTGGCGGTCTACGGCGCGTACGGGCACACGGGCCGCTTCGTGGTGGCGGAGTTGCTGCGGCGCGGGCTGGTCCCCGTCCTGGCGGGCCGGAACGGGGACGCGCTCAGGGCACTGGCGGAGTCGACCCCGGGGACGGAGGCCAGGCAGGCGTCGGCGGACGATCCCGCGTCGCTGGACCGCGCGCTGGACGGCGTGGCAGCGGTGATCAACTGCGCCGGGCCCTTCGCCGTCACGGCCGCCCCCGTGATCGAGGCGGCCCTGCGCGCCGGCATCCCGTACGTGGACGTCGCCGCCGAGATCGAGGCCAACGTCGACACCTTCGAGCTGTTCGCCGAACGCGCCGGGGCTTCGGGAGCGGTGATCGTCCCCGCGATGGCCTTCTACGGCGGCCTGGGCGACCTGCTGGTCACGGCGGCGATGGGCGACTGGACCGGCGCGGACCAGGTGCACGTGGCCTACGGCCTGGACAGCTGGCACCCCACGACCGGCACCCGCGTCGCGGGCCGGGTCTCCCGGGAGCGGCGCGGCGGGCGGCGCGTCCGCCACGCCGGCGGCCGGCTGGAGTACCGCGACGACCGGGCGCCGGCCGAGAAGTGGTCCTTCCCCGAGCCGACCGGGACGCGCGACGTCGTCGCGGAGTTCTCGATGGCCGACATCGTGACCGTCCCGAGCCACCTGGACGTTCCCGAGGTGCGCACGTACATGACCGTCGAGGCGGCCGCGGACGTGGCGAGCCCCGACACCCCGGCCCCGGTCGCGGCCGACGAGTCCGGACGGTCGGCGCAGCCGTTCGTGGTGGACGTGGTCGTGCGCTCGGGAGCCGAGGAACGGCGGGCGGTGGCCCGGGGCCAGGACATCTACGCCGTCACCGCGCCGCTCGCGGTGGAGGCCGTCCAGCGCGTCCTCACCGGCCGGACCAGGGCCGCCGGGGTCGCCTCGGCGGGGAAGATCTTCGACGCGGCCGACTTCCTGCGGGCGCTGTCCCCCCACATCGTGGTCGAGCTGGACGTCCCGGCCCACGAGCGGGCCCAGACCGGCTGAGCTTCAGCCCGGCACCACCGACAGCTCGCACGCGTAGGAGTCGGGCGGCGCGTTCAGCGCCCAGACGGCCATCGCGGCCAGCGACCCCGGCCGGATGCACACTTCCGGGTCGTACGGGCGCCCGAAGGCGGCCCTGACCTCGCCCAGCAGACCGGTCGCCGTCGCCGCCGGAAAGACCGTGGTGACCCGGACCCCGTGCACGGCCTCCTCCTCCCGCAGCGAGTCGGCCAGCGCCGCAGCGCGGGCAGCGTGAGCCGGACGAGCTCGGCGGGGGAGGCCACGTTCACCGCCATCGTGCGCCGCCAGGTGTCGGGGTCGCGCCCGACGGCGATCACCCGGTGCCCGGCCTCGCCGAGGGCGGCGACCAGGGCCTGCCCGATGCCTCCGGTGGCCCCGGTCAGCAGCACGTTCCCCATGCCGGCCGATCATCGCGAACCTCGGGTGCGGAAGGCAACCGGATTCCCGCCATCGCGGACGCCGGTCCACATCCATCGGGAACGGTTCGATTTCACCTCTGGTGCATCAAGCGTATTCAGCGTACGTTACTCAGCACTCAGTATTCAGAGTGTGACATGTTACAGATGCAAGAGGTCACCGTGAAGATCCACACAATCGCGGCCGGGCTGCTGGCCACCGGTCTTCTCGCCGCCGGATGCGCCACCGGCGGCACCGGCACGGCCAAGAAGCCGGCCCCCACGATTGCCGCCTCCACCTCCGCCGAGTTGTCCGGCGAGGTCAAGGTGTGGTCGTTCGACGTCGGAGCGACCGCGCTCAAGCGCCTGGCGCCCGAGTTCACCAAGCTGCACCCGAAGGTGAAGGTCGACGTGATCGACGTCGGCTACGACAACATCTACGAGAAGGTCACGGTCGGCATGCAGTCGGGCACGGGCCTGCCCGACGTCGTGCACCTGGAGGACGAGCGGGTCGCCGGCTACGCCAAGAACTTCCCCAACGGGCTGGCCGACCTCGGCCCGGTCGCCGGCAAGCTCAAGGCCGACTTCGACCCGGCCAAGTGGCAGACGGCCTCCGGCGAGGGCGGCAAGCTGTTCGCGCTGCCGTGGGACTCCGCGCCCGTCGGCCTGTTCTACCGGCGTGACTACTTCGAGCAGGCCGGGATCAAGGCCGACGACATCCAGACCTGGGACGACCTGATCAAGGCCGGCGAGACGCTGAAGGCCAAGACCGGCAAGAAGCTCATGGTCTCCGACCTGGGCAACAGCGAGCCGTTGTTCACCACCTTGTTGCAGCAGCAGAAGCAGGGCAGGTTCGTGGACGGCAAGGTCGCGGTCAACACGCCCGCCGCCGTCAAGGCGTTGACGGTGATCAAGACGTTGAACGAGAAGGGCCTGCTCCAGAACGAGCAGGGCTGGGACGGCCGGGTCACCGCCACCAAGGAGGGCAAGGCGGCCGTCGCGCCCACCGCTGTCTGGTGGACCGGCACGCTGGTGTCGGAGATGCCGGAGCTCAAGGGCAAGTTCGGCGTGATCCCGCTGCCCGCGTTCGAGCCGGGCGGGGTGCGCACCTCGGCCAACGGCGGTTCCATGCTGGCGGTCACGGGCCAGACGAAGAACCAGCAGGCGGCGTGGGCGTTCGTCGAGTTCGTCACGGCGAACAAGGACAGCCAGCTGTCGATGATGAAGCAGGAGTCGCTCTTCCCGGCCTACCTGCCCGCGCTGGCCGACCCGTACTTCTCCGAGCCGGTCGAGTACTTCGACGGGCAGCCGGTCAACAAGATCTTCGCCGACCAGGTGCGGAACATCCCGGCCGTGGAGTCCAGCGACGACGACGCCGAGGCCAGCGAGCTGCTGAAGAAGCTGCTGCAGCGTGCGGTGGTGGGCGGCAAGGACCCCAAGGCCGTGCTCGACGAGGCGGCCGAGCAGATCGCGTCCGCCACGAAGCGGGAGATCGCATGATCCTTCGGCGCCGTCTGGTCCCCTGGATCTTCGCGGGACCCGCCGCCGCGCTGCTGGCGCTCTTCTTCGCCTACCCGCTCGGGGCCAGCCTGCTGCAGAGCCTCCAGCGCACCGAGGACGGCCTGACGGAATGGGCGGGCCTGGAGAACTACCAGCGCCTCCTGCACGACGACAGGTTCCTGCAGTCCCTGGTCAACGTCGGGCTGATCCTGGTCGTCCAGGTGCCGATCATGATCGGGCTGGCCCTGGCGCTGGCGTACGTGCTCAACCAGTCGTGGCTGCGCTTCCGTGCCACGCTGCGGATCGCGTACTTCCTGCCCGCCGTGACGACACTGGTCGCCTACGCGGTGGTCTTCCGGGTGCTGCTGCGCACCGACGGAGGCATGGTCAACCAGTTGCTCGGCGCCGAGATCGCCTGGCTGGACGACCCGGCCTGGGCCCGGGTGGCACTGATCGCGTCCATCACCTGGCGGTGGACGGGCTACAACATGATCATCCTGCTGGCGGGGCTCCAGGCCATCGGCAAGGAGCAGTACGAGGCCGCCTCGATCGACGGGGCCGGGCCGTTCCGGTCCTTCGTCAGCGTGATCGTGCCGCAGCTCAAGCCGGTGATCCTGTTCTGCTCGATCACCTCCACGATCGGCACGCTCCAACTGTTCGACGAGAACAAGCTGCTCACCGACGGCGGCCCCGACGACGCGACCACGTCGCCGATCCTGCTGCTCTACCAGGTCGGCTTCAAGCAGTTCGACTTCGGATACGCGGCGGCGATGGCGTGGGTGGTTGTGCTGCTCATCGGGGTGCTCTCCTACGCCCAGTTCAGGTGGTTCGGGAAGGAGAAGTCATGAAACGCCTGCTGCTCTGGCTGTTCATGGCGGCCGGCGCGGTGATCAGCATCGCGCCGTTCTACTGGATGTTCGTCGCCTCCACGCACGACACGAGGGAGCTGTTCCGCAGCCCGCCCCCGTTCCTGCCCGGCGACGCCCTGCTGGACAACCTGAGGTCGCTGGAGGAGACCATCGGCTTCTCCCGCGTGGTGCTCAACAGCCTCGGCACGGCCGTCGTCTACACCGCGCTGTCCGTCCTGGTCAGCGCGATGGGCGGGTACGGCCTGGCCAAGTACCGCTTCCGCGGGCGCGGCCTGCTGCTCGCGGTGATCCTGGCGACGATGATGATCCCGTTCCAGGTGCTGCTGGTGCCGCTGTTCCAGATGATGGCCAGCATCGGCTGGGTCGACTCCTACGAGTCGATCGTCGTCCCGTTCCTGGCGAACTCGTTCGGCATCTTCCTCATGCGCCAGGCCTTCCTCGACTTCCCCGACCAGCTCATCGAGAGCGGCCGCCTGGACGGGGCGGGAGACCTGCGCATCTTCTACGGGATCGTGCTGCCCGTGGTCCGGCCGCAGCTCGGCGCGCTGGTCATCTTCACCTTCATGAGCCAGTGGAACTCCTTCATCTGGCCGCTGCTCATGCTCACCAGCGAGGAGAAGTACGTCCTGCCGGTCGCGCTCAGCCACCTCACCGGGCTGACCCGCGTCGACTACTCGGGCCTGATGCTGGGCGCGCTGCTGGCCACGCTGCCGCTCATGCTCATCTTCTTCGTCTTCCAGAAGCAGTTCGTCTCCGGGCTGCTCGGCGGAGCGGTGAAGGGATGAGGTCTATGACGTAACTCACCCCTCCCCGGCGTCACGTCTCGCCCGCGTATCCCGTCTTGAAGGCGAGACGAAAACGAGGAGGGTCCGATGCGCTCACCGGTACGGAAACGTCTGTCGTCGGGGCTCGGTCATTGGTCGTTCATGTTCGCCGAGGTGGCGATCTGGTCCTTCGCCGTCCTGGTGGTGACCGGGCTGTTCCTCATGGTGTTCTTCGACCCGGACATGTCCCCGGTGCTCTACCAGGGCGTCTACACGCCGCTGAGCGGCGTCCCGGTCAGCAGGGCGTTCGACTCGGCCATGCGGCTGAGCCTGGAGGTGCGCGGCGGGCTCTTCGTCCGGCAGGTGCACCACTGGTCGGCGCTGGTGTTCGTGGCGGCGGTCGCGCTGCAGCTGCTGCGGATGTTCGTGACCGGCGCCTTCCGCCGGCCGCGCGTGCGGCAGTGGCTGATCTGGGTGACGCTGCTGGCGCTGGGGATGGCCGCGGGGGAGACCGGCAACATCCTGCCCGACGACATGCTCTCCGGCGGCAGCGTGTGGCTGATCCGGTCGGTCCTGCTGGCCGTCCCCTTCGTGGGGTCGTACGCCACGCAACTGCTCTTCGGCGCCGACTTCCCCGGCAACGCCATCATCCCCACTCTGTACTGGGCGCACGTGCTGGTGATCCCGCTGGTCATGGTCGCATTGCTGGCCGCCCGCGAATGGCTGGTGCGGCGGCACGGGCACTCGCGGTTCGCCGCGCCCGCGCCGGCCCGCGCGGGCGTCCGCCCGCTGATGGCGGGCGCGACCATCGGGGTGCTCGTCATCCTCGGCCTGACCTTCCAGATCGCCCCCATATGGCTGTACGGCCCCGCCGGCCCCGGCCAGATCTCGGCCGGATCGGTGCCCGACTGGTACATGGGCTTCCTCGACGGCGCCCTGCGGATCATGCCGGGCTGGGAGCTGACGATCGGGGGGTACACGCTCAGCCTCGCCGTCCTGGTGCCCACGCTGGTGGTGCCCGGGGTGTTCTTCACCGTCCTGGCCGGCTACCCGCTGGGCGAGCAGGTCGTCCTGCGGCGTCTCCACCGGCGGGACGCGCTCGGCCGGCCCAAGAGCACGAGCCGCCTGGCCGCCGAACGGACCGGCCCGGCCGTGCTGGACCGGCCGCGCGAGGCGCCCGTGAAGACCGCCGTCGCCGCCGCCGGGGTCGCCTTCTACGGGCTGCTGTGGGCCGCCGCGGCCAACGACCAGCTCGCCCACCAGTTTCAGCTTTCGGTGGAGGCCGTGACCGTCTTCTTCAGGTACGCCGTCATCGTCGGCCCGGTCGTCGCCTTCTGGCTGACCCACCGGCTCTGCCTGGGCCTGGGCCTCCAGGACCGGCACGTCCTGGAGCACGGGCCGGAGAGCGGCGTGATCGTCCGGAGCGCGGGGGGCGGGTTCCACGAACGCCCGATGCGCGTGGAGCCCGAGCGGCAGCCGGCCGTCACCGCGCCGCGCGACTGACCGGACAGGTGAGCCCGCTTGACCTTGACACTGTGACAAGGTCTTCACTGGTCGCCGAGGAGGTGGTCGCGATGACCAGGCAGGAACAAAATGCGGACGTGTCCCGCGCCTTCGAGGGGCTGGCCGACGAGGACCCGTCGGTACGGCTGCGGGCCGCCCTGGGGGTCGGCACGACGCCCGACCCGCGCTACGTCGGCAAGCTCGTCGAGCGCTGCGCCGTCGAGCCGGAGTTCCACGTGCGCGACATGCTCACCTGGGCGCTCACCCGCCATCCGGCGGCGCTGACGGTCCCGAGGCTGCTCGGCGAACTGCGGTCGGGGCGCGCGCAGGCACGGAGTCAGGCGTTGCACACGCTGTCCAAGATCGGCGATCGGGGTGCGTGGCCGTCGATCACCCGGGAGCTGCTGACCGACGCCGACGACGAGGTGGCGCGCAGCGCCTGGCGGACCGCGGTCGTGCTCGTCCCCGAGGAGGAGAAGCCGGCGCTGGCCGCAGTATTGTCGACACAGCTCGGGCGCGGCCGGCGTGAGACGCAGCTGAGCCTGAGCCGGGCGCTGGTCGCGCTCGGTGAGGTGATCGAGCCGGCGTTGCGCGCCGCGATGACCGCCCCCGACCCCGGCGTGCGCACGCACGCCGGAGCCACGGAACGGCTGCTGCGTGACCCGGAGGCCGGATTCGAGTTCGCGATCGAGGAGGCGAAGCGCGTCGTGGCACTCGGCGCCGGCGGCCAGGAGGGATGATGGGCT
Source organism: Nonomuraea sp. NPDC047529 (assembly GCF_040642995.1). Lineage (NCBI taxonomy): Bacteria > Bacillati > Actinomycetota > Actinomycetes > Streptosporangiales > Streptosporangiaceae > Nonomuraea > Nonomuraea sp. NPDC047529. Next base: position 9,171 of record NZ_JBEYTJ010000011.1, read on the forward strand.
GTGCTGATCGGCGACGTGGCCAGGCGGTCCGGGGTGAGCGCCCGCATGCTCCGGCACTACGACGCCCTCGGCCTGGTACGCCCGACGGGCCGTAGCGGCGCCGGCTACCGCGAGTACTCCGGCGAGGACATCCGGCGGATCTTCCACATCGAGAGCCTGCGCTCGCTGGGGCTGTCGCTGCGCGACGTCGGGCGGGCGCTCGACGATCCCGGCTTCACTCCCTCGGCCCTCGTGGACGACCTCATCCGCCGGACGCGGGAACGCATCGCGGCCGAGACGGAGCTGCTCACCCGGCTGCGCCGGATCGACGCCGCCGAACCCGCCGGCTGGGAGGACGTGCTCCAGATCGTCGCCCTCCTGCACGCGCTGGGGTCGAAGAACGCCGGCAGCCGCCAGAGCGCGGCCCTGGCCTCGGCCGACGAGGTTCCGGTGCCGGTGGAGGCGCTGGTGGAGGCGGCGCTGAGCGAGAGCGACCCGAACGTCGCCGGAGCGCTGCGATGGGCCCTGGCGCGATCGGGCGACGACGCCTCGGCGCTGCTGGCGGAGGGCCTGCGCGCACCGGCGGCCGAGGTGCGCGCCCGCGCCGTCCGGTCGATCGCCGAGCTCCCGGACGACCGGGCGACCGAGCTGCTGCGGGACGCCCTGACCGACCCCGACGTCGTGGTCCGCCGGCCCGCGGCCCTGGCGCTCGGGGCACGCGGGGTGCCCGACGCGATCCCGGCCCTCATCGACATGGTCGTCGAGGGCACGAACGACGTCGAGGCGGCCGACGCCCTGAGCACGCTGGCGGGCCGTCCGGGCGCGGCGGATCCGATCGCCGCCGGGCTGATGGACCGCCTCGCCCGCAGCTCCGCCGACCCGTCCGAGCGCCTGCGGCTGACGCAGGCGCTCGCCGACATCCCGGGAGCGACCGCCTCACGTGCCCTCGCGGACCTGTCACACGACGACGACCGCGCCGTGGCGCTCACCGCCACCTACATCCTGGGCATCCGCGACACACGCTGAACGCGCGGACGCCGTGGTCGTTCATCCCGTGTTCCGCTGTGCCGCCGCGGCGGCCTGGCCGAGGCCCTGCCGGATGCGGCTCTCGACGCGCGCGACCGCGCCCGTGCCGACCGCCATGCTGTTGCCGGTGACCTGGGCCTGACCGGTGACGAAGATGCCGTTGTTCAGGATGGTCGTCTGGCGGTCGCGCAGGTCGCTCACGTCGACGTTGTGCTCCTCCAGGAAGTCGGCGACGGCGTCCATGATCCGCTGCTCGGCGGCCTTGACGTACATCTCCTTGTCGAGCTGCTGGAAGTAGCGGTGGTAGAGGTGGTCGGTGGCGTGCTCGCGCGGGTTGTAGGCCGCCCCGTAGTTGAAGGTGTGGCCGCGGATGGCCTTGATGCTCGCCTTCTGCTGGCGCCTGCGCCTCCTGGGCTCCGACACCGCGGCGAGGGTGTTGGGCAGGGCCAGCACCAGCCCCGCGAAGGTGCGCCCCAGCGCCGAGAGCGCCATCCGGGCCATCCGCTCCGACGGCGCGCAGTTGACCAGCCGGTCGACCTCGCGGTACGACTCCCGCAGCGGCGGCAGCAGCGAGTAGCCGGCCTCGGTGAACATCATCCCCTTCTCGGCGAGCAGCACGAACCGGAGGAAGATCGAGATGACCACCTCGCCCTCCCAGCCGGTCACGCTGACCGTGAGGTAGGGGCGGGCCCTCGTGCGGGGGTTGTCGCGCAGCTCGTGGATGAACCGCTCGCTCACCGTGGGCACGGGCGGCAGCAGGGCGTCGGGCAGCACGGCCGCCTGGAGCTCGGGGTCGGTCTCGTAGCGCAGGTCGAGGCCGTTGACGAAGAGCTTGTCGCCGACGGTGAGACCGGGCAGGCCGAGGGCGGCGATCTCGGCCGCCACCCGGTCGTAGAGCTCGCCGACGGCGAAGGGCACGACGGTCTCGCCGGGCCTGGCCTTGGCGACGTTCATGGTGAACGACCAGTTGTTGATCCTGCTGCCGTAGCCGACGAAGGGGGAGTAGTCGGCGAACACCGTGACGTTCCCGGCGCCACGGTCGGCGATGTCGACCAGGTGGTCGCGCAGCGCGGGCGAGCTGGGCAGCGGCGCCTCGGCCGGGTCGAAGGAGTCGCGGGTCAGCTTGGTCAGGATGACCGACTCGTAGGCGTCGTAGAGCTCCACGAAGACGACGAGCCAGGCCAGGAAGAGCGGGAGCAGGACGAGCGAGCTGGACAGCAGGGCCAGCGTGGCCAGGGCGAGCACGGCCAGCACGGTATCGCGCACGCGTTGGCGCCTTTGGGCCATCAGGCCGTATTTGAGCATCGTGGCCAGGTCGACGCCGGGGGACTGGGCGACGGCCCGGAACCGGTCATGAAGAATGGAACGAATGGTGGAATTACGCACTTTCGCATCGAGCAGCATGGCGATGCAGAGATATCGCGTCACCTCTGTCGCGGCCGGGCGGTCGCGCTGGAAATGGCGGCCACAATTCGCGCAGACCTGGGAATCGGCGAGGTTGGGGCTGTCGCAGTGACCGCAGTTCATCGGCTCGTCCTCTTGTCGGGGAATCCGTGGAGCCTGACGTTACCCCGACTTTAACGAGCGTGTATCGCGCGCCGCCATGCGAGAAGAATGCGCCTTGACGACATCATTTATTAAATGCCGATAAATGAACCGCGGCGGCAGAGGCCCGTCACACGCTTCTCACGGGTGCCAACCTTTCGCCACGCCCACAGCGTCTGGAGGGCATCGAGACTAAGGAGAGACGTTGGATCGCGACACCGCCTTCCGGGCGTTCGTTGATGCTCACCAACGCCCGTTGACGCGCCTGGCCTACCTGCTCACCGGAGAGGTCCACCTCGCGGAGGACCTCCTCCAGAGCGTGTTCGTCCGGATGATCGGGCGGTGGTCGAGGTTACGCCACGTCGGCAACCTTGACGCCTACGCGCGCAAGATGATGGTGAACCAGTACATCTCGTGGCGACGTCGCCGCAGCTCGGACGAGGTGCCGAGCGCCGAGCCGCCCGACCGCGCGTACGTGAGCGATGACTCCACCGTGCTGCGGATCGTGCTGCGCCAGGCGCTCATGCGGCTGACGCCCAAGCAGCGCGCCGTGCTCGTCCTGCGCTTCTACGAGGACCGGACCGAGCGTGAGGTCGCCGACCTGCTGGGTTGCTCGGTCGGCACCGTCAAGAGCCAGGCGCACCACGCGCTGGCCCGCCTGCGGACGCTGGCCCCCGAGCTGGGGCCCAGACTGCCCGTCCTGGACGACCCGGCCCACAGTGAGGGGGCACGCCGATGACCTGGCTCGGAGATCAGCTCGGCCGCATCGCGGAGGACATGCCGGAGCGCGACCTGGCGGCCAGGGCGTTCGAGGCTCATCACCGCAGGCGGCGCAACGTCATGGCCCTGGCCGCCGCCGTGGTGGTGGTCGTCGTCGTGCTCGCCGCCACCGTCGGCGTGCGGGCGCTGCCCGGCGAGCCGCGCGCCGCCGTGCGCCCGGCCCAGCCGCCCGAGCGGTCCGTCGTCAAGGTCGGCGTGGTGGCGAGTGTGGAGTCGGCGCCGGTGTTCGTCGCGCTGGGGCAGGGCTACTTCAGGGAGGAGGGGCTGACGGTCGTCCCGCAGATCGTCTCCGGGGCCGCCGCGGCGGCCCCGGAGCTCGACCTGGGCAGGCTGGACCTGGCGCAGACCGACTACGCCTCGCTCTTCAAGATGAACGAGGGCGGCAAGTCCTTCCGGATCGTCTCCGGCCTGCACCGTGCCGCGCCCGGGAGCTTCGCGATCGCCGTGCACCCCAGGTCGAGGACCCGGACCGTGGCCGACCTCAGGAGGAAGAAGATCGCGATCCCGAACCTCGCGGGGCTCGGGCCATTGGCGCTGGAGGCCGCGCTGAAGCGGGCCGGGCTCACGTCCCGGGACTTCCTGCTGGTCGAGAAGCCCTACCCCGAGATGCTCCTCGCCATGGACAAGGGGCAGGTCGACGCCGCGCTGCTGGTGGAGCCGTACGTCACTGTCGGCCGTGAGACCGGGCGCGCGCGGATCGTGGAGGACCCGATGACCCGCGGGTTCGCGAACCTGTACACGGCCGGCATGTCGGCCACCGACCGGTGGATCAGGGAGAACCCCCGCACGCTGGCGGCCTTCCGGCGCGCGCTGACCAAGGCGCAACACCTGATCGCGACCGACCCCCGGCAGGTACGCGACGCGCTGCCCAGCTACACGAAGATCACCGGGGCGGCGGCGGCACAAGCCGAGATCGGCTCCTTCCCCGCCGAGCTGGACCTCGCGGAGCTCCAGCGGATCGCCGACCTGGCCCGCTCCCACCGGCTCATCGCCCGCCCGGCGGACCTCGGGACGGCCGTCGCGAAGGGCGGCTGAGCTCAGATCTCCTTGAGGAAGACGATCGCGTCCGCCTGGTGGACGGTGGCGGGGTCGAGGGACAGGTGGGTGTGGTCCGCCGGGACGCGGGGCGCCGGCGTGCCGTCGAGCGCCCCGGCCAGGCGGCGGGGGTCCACGACGACGCGGTCCTCGGGCAGGGCCGACAGGATGCCTTCGAGGGTGCCGGGCGCTGGCACGTCGGCGCCCCGGGAGCCGAACCCGGCGGCGGCGAAGGCGTACCGGTCGCCGAGATCGGCGGCGAGGACGGCGCCCGCGCTCCACCATCGCAGCGGCTCGCCCGCGAACCACAGCCGGCTCTCGTCGCGCTGCAGGTGGCGGTTGTGGGCGAAGACGAGGGTCGGGCCCCGGCGGTCCTCGCGCCGGACGATCGCGTCGAGGTTGCCGGCCATCATCGTGTCGCGCAGGCCCATGAGCGTGCCGAGGCGGGCGGGCGAGGGGTCGGCCATGGCGGCGTGGTAGCGCAGCAGCCCGGAGGCGGTGCGGGCGTACAGGCCGGCCCGCCAACGGTCGTCCTCGGACGTGACGGCCGCCAGACGGGGGGCGTGCGCGGTCAGCAGCACGCCCAGGTCGTCGGCGATCAGGCGCAGTTCCTTGACCTCCGGCGTGCCGCCGATCGACCGGGAGGGGTCGGTGAGGGCGGCCGGGTCGGTCCAGCGTTCGTCGGGGCCGAGCAGCGCGTCGAGGGCGTCGCGGGTCAGGGGCAGGTCGAGGTGGGGGGCGAGGTGGTCGTACAGGGCGGTCAGGGCCGGGCGAGGGGCGGCCGGGCCGGTGATCTCCACGGGGGCGTCGAAGCCGTCGAAGCGCAGGTGTTCCCGCGGCGGACGCCGCTCGTTGCGGGCGCGCATCCAGCGCAGGAGCTCGCGGTTGGCGGCCGAGGCGCCGAACCCGTGGCTGAAACCGCGGCTCATCGCCGCGTCGAGGGTGCCCGCGCCGCCGGTGACGTACGCGTCGGCGGCCAGGCCGGCCAGGCAGTCGCTCTCGATGGCGATCGACCGGTAACCCTCGTGCTCGACGAGATGACGGAAGAGCTCGTTGCGCAGCTCAAGGAAGGCTTCCACGCCATGGGTGGGCTCGCCGAGACCGAGGACGCGGACGCCGGGGGGCAACAGCGCGGTCAGGGCGCCGCCGGAGAACGGCTGGGCGGCGTCCCGGATCGGGGTCGTCATGGCTTCAACCGTATCGTTGAACTCTTCGTGTAAGCTTTCGGCCGAACTGCAGGCGTTCGGGAAGGCTTACCTTCAAGATGCGGCCCATCGATCTGGCGCGGGGGCACGGGCTGTCCACGCAGGCCGTGCGCAACTACGAGGACGCGGAGATCCTGCCGCCGTCCAAGCGCTCCCCGCACGGCTACCGCGTCTACACCCCGCGCCACGCGGCGGCGCTGCGGACGTTCCTGGAGTTGATCCCCGCCCACGGGCACGCGACCGCGACGGCGATCATGCGGGCCGTCAACGGCGGCGGCGTCGAGGAGGCGCTGCGCCTGATCGACGACGGCCACGCCCAGCTCGCCGAGGACCGGCGCACGCTGGAGGCCGTCGAACGCGCGCTGCGCGACCTGGCGCCGCCGCGCGAGCTGGAACCGGGCGTCACGTTCATCGGCCCGCTGGCCCGCCGCCTGCGCATCAAGCCGGCGACGTTGCGCAAGTGGGAGCGCGCGGGGCTGACCGTGCCCCGGCGCGACCCGCGCACCGGCTACCGCGTCTACACCTCCGCCGACGTCCGCGACGTGCTGCTGGCCCACCAGCTCCGGCGCGGCGGCTACGGGCTGGAGCAGATCCGCCAGGTGCTGGACCAGGTGCGCGCGGCGGGCGGCCCCGAGCCCCTTCAGGCGACGCTCCGCGACTGGCGCGACCGGCTCACGTCCAGGGGCCTGGCCATGCTCACCGGCGCCGCCGCGCTGGACGCCTACCTGCATGAGCGGAACTTTGACACCGGAAGGGGCATCTAACACGCCGTGGAAGCGTCGAACGGCGGGGAACCGCAGCGTATCGGGCAATACTGGCTGGCCGGACGGCTCGGCTCCGGCGGCCAGGGCGTGGTGTACGACGCCTACGACCCCGAAGGCCGCCGGGTCGCGCTCAAGGTCCTGCACATGGCCGACAGCCCGGTCAGCCGCGAGCGGTTCGCCAAGGAGGCGGCGGCGGCGAGCCGGGTGGCGTCGTTCTGCACGGCGCGGGTGCTCGACTGCGACCTGTCGGGCAGCAGGCCGTACATCGTCAGCGAGTACGTGCCGGGCCCCAGCCTGCGCCGCGCGGTCGAGCAGGGACGCCGGTTCGCCGGGGACGACCTGCACCGGCTGGCCACGGCGATCGCCACCGCCCTGACCGCCGTGCACGACGCGGGCGTGATCCACCGGGACCTCAAGCCGGACAACGTGCTGCTGGGCACCGACGGCCCCCGAGTGATCGACTTTGGCATCGCGCGCACCATGGACATGTCGCTGACCAGGACCGGCGAGGTGGCCGGCACGCCCACGTACATGGCGCCGGAGGTGTTCACCGGGCAGCGGGCGGGCGCGCCCGCCGACGTGTTCGCCTGGGGCGCCATCATTGTGTTCGCCGCCACCGGCGCGGACCCGTTCCGCGCCGACAACCTCGGCGGCGTCATGCACCGGGTGCTGTCGGCGCAGCCCGACCTGAGCGGGCTGCCGCCCCGGCTGGCCTCGCTGGTGTCGGCCGCGCTGGAGAAGGACCCGGCGGCCCGCCCCACCGCCCGCGACCTGCTGCTCGCCCTGGTCAGCGGCAACGACGCCGACACCCGCGGGCTGCTGACGGCGGGCAGCCGCGCCGCCAGGGGCGTGCACGTGCCCGAGCAGGCCGACCCGGCCCTCGGCACGATCGCCGAGGACGCCTACGGCGCGCTCGCCCCCGAGGAGCGCGAGCTGGCCGCCGAGGTGTTCCTGCGCCTGGTGACGGTCACCGACGACGGGCACGAGGCCGTGCGCTGGGCGATGAAGGAGGACCTGCTCGCCGGCCGCTCCGAACGGGAGACCCGGGCCATCGAGCACATCCTCCAGGTGTTCTCCTACCTGGTGACGCAGAAGGACGAGGCGGTGGCGCTGTCGCGTCCCGCGCTGCTGCGCGCCTGGCCGCGGCTGCGCGTGTGGGTGGACGGCGACCGCGACGGCCTCGCCGTGCTCGGCCAGCTCAGCGGCGCCGCCCGCCAGTGGGCCGACAACGGCCGCAAGGACGGCGACCTGCTCCAGGGCAGCCGCCTCGACCAGGCGCTGACCTGGGCCGCCACCGGCCGCAGGCACATCACGCTGACCCCGCTCGAACGTGACTTCCTGGCCGCGGGCACCGGCCTGACCAGGCGGCGGGTGCGCCGCCGGCGGCTGACCACGGCGGCGCTGGCCGGGCTGCTGGTGGTGGCGCTGGCGGCGGGCGGCCTCGCCGTGCTGCGCGGCAGGCAGGTGAGCGAGCAGAGCCGCCTGGCGGAGACGCAGCGCGACCAGGCGGTCGGACGGCAGGCCGCCGCCGAGGCCGACCGGCTGCGCACGACCGACCCGGCCAGGGCGATGCTGCTCAGCGTGGCCGGCTGGCGGCTGGCCCCCGGCCCCGGCACGCGGCGCAGCCTGACGTCCTCGCTGACGATGCCGGAGAGCGCGGTCTTCCGCGACCCCGGCGCCAAGGGCCGCCCCGCCGCGGCGTCGGCGGCCGGCGGGCGGGTCCGGGCCATCGCCGGCGAGGACGGCGTACGGGTCTACGACGTGCACTCCGAGCGGCAGACCGCGTTCTGGCGGTGGCCGGACGGCCTCGACGCGCTGCCGTCGGCGGCGGCACTCAGCCCGAGCGGGCGCACGCTGGTGGTCGTCAGCAGGGACACGGCCTACGCCTGGGACACCATGACCGGCGCCAAGCTGCGCGAGCACCGCGTCGGCGAGGGCGGCCCGAGCGTGCACGTCACCTTCGACGGGAACGAGAACCTGGCGGCGGTGATGCGCGAGAACACCCTGGAGTTCCTGTGGGACACCAGGACCGGCGCGTCCTACACCCCCAAGCTGGAGGCGGACGTGGCCCCGGTGATCGCACCCTCGGGGGCGTACATCGCGGGCGTCGGGCCCAACCAGGGCGGGCTGAAGGTGATCCGCCTGCCCGGCCTCACCGTGGACACCCGCCTGCCCAAGGCGTGCGGGCCGGTGGTGGCGTTCACGCCGGACAGCAGGCGGCTGCTGTGCGCGAACGGCGACGTCTCGGCCTTCGACCTGGCCACCGGCAGGAAGGTGCCCGACACCGACCGGCCCTTCTGGCAGGAGTCGGCCCTGGACGACACGCTGAACGGGCGGCTGCGGCTCAGCCCCGACGGGCGCCGGATGATCGCCGTCGAGGGCCGCACCCTGCACCTGCTCGACGCCGACGACGGCGACGAGCTGGCCCTCTACCGGGCGGAGGGCGAGCCGGAGGACGTCTGGCTGGAGGCCGACGGTCACACCGTCCGCTATCTTCTCGACAACTCGACCATCACCGCCGACCTGACCTCCCGCCTGCCCTCGTCCCGGCTGCCGCAGGGCTACGAGCTGGACGCCTTCAGCCAGGACGGCCGCCTGGCCGCCGCCACCAAGGACGCCGGACCGGTGCGCGTGTGGGACGGCCGCCGGCTCGGCGTCCCGATGGCCGGCAGCGCGGGCGTCGCCGGGCAGTTGTTCGACCCGGCGGGCGCGCGGCTGGCCGCCGACGGCCAGGACTCCTCGACCGGCCTCTGGGACGTCGCCACCGCCCGCCGCCTGTGGCGGCACCCCGTGCCGCGCACGCAGAGCGTGGTGTCGAAGGCGTTCACCCCCGACGGCGGCCGGCTGGTGCTGTCGCTGAAGGAGCTGAGCGAGCGGGACGCGCTCAACGAGCTGGTCGTCCTCGACACCGGCACCGGCCGGGTGCTCGCCCGGCACCCGCTGAGCACCGGCACGGGCACCATCATGTCCACGCGCGCCGGCACAGCGGTCGTGACCAGCAGCGGCAAGACCTACGACCTGCGCACCGGCAAGGCCGTCGGCCCCGGCTTCAACCGGTCGGGCCCGGCGATCGCGCTCAGCCCCACCGCCCAGGTGCTCGCCCTCGGCTCGGCCACGGTCGAGCTGTGGGACGTCGCCAAGGGGGCCGAACTGCCGCCCGCGCTGCGCGTGGCCGCCCGGGCGCAGGTCGAGACCGTGCTGTTCAGCCACGACGGCTCGCTGCTCGCGCTGATCAGCAGGTCCATCGGGGAGACGTTCGACGACGTGTACACCGTCCAGGTCTGGGACGTCGGCTCGCGCGAGCGCATCGGCTCCTTCCCCATCGGCATCCTCGACCGGCTCGCCTTCAGCGCCGACGACCGGACCCTGTACGTCTCGGGCAACACCTCGGGGACGATCATCCGGATCCCCGTCGGCGCCGAGTCCGTGGCCCGCCTGGTGTGCGAGCGCGCGGGCCGCACGATGGGCGAGGAGGAGTGGCGGCAGTACCTCAAGGACGTGCCCTACCGCGACGTGTGCCCTGGCGCGCGGCGCGGACGGTCGTGACCCTGGGCGGCACGCGCAGGGTCAGCATGGCGACGTCGTCGTCGTTGTCGTCGGGCCGTACGCGCTTCAGCAGCAGGTCGCCGAGCGCGTTCAGCGGCCGGTGGGTGTGGGCGGCGGCGTACCGGCTCAGGCGGGCCAGCCCCTCGTCCAGGGAATGCCTGGGCGACTCGATCAGCCCGTCGGTGTAGAGCACGAGGGTGGACTCCGGCGGCAGCTCGACGACCGCGTCGGTGCGATCGCCGCGGAGGCCGGTGCCCAGCAGCAGGCCCTGGGCGTCCTCCAGGAAGCGGGTCCGGCCGTCGCGCTCGACCAGCAGCGGCGGCGGATGGCCCGCGTTGCTCCAGCTCAGCAGCCAGCGCCCGTCCTCGGCGTGCTCCAGCCGGGCCAGGACGACGGTGGCCATGGTGGCCTGCGCCATGCGCACCACCGCGCGGTCGAGGCGGTCGAGGATCGTGCTGGGCAGGTCGCGCTCGGCGCCGGCGTAGGCGCGCAGCATGTTGCAGACCTGAGCCATCCCGGCGGCGGCCTCCAGGTCGTGGCCCACCACGTCGCCGATCACCAGGGCGGTGGCGCCGTCGGGCATGGTGAAGGCGTCGTACCAGTCGCCGCCGACCTGCGAGGCGCGGGGGGCGGGCACGTACAGGGCGCTCATCTCCAGGCCGGGCACCGACGGCAGCCGGGGCAGCAGGTGGCGCTGCATGGTCTCGGCGACCCGGCGCTGCCGCTCGTACAGGCGGGCGTTGTCCAGGGCGAGGCCGGCGCGGCGGGCGATGTCCTCGACCAGCAGCAGGTCGGCGGTGGTGAACGCGCCGGCCCGCTCGGCGCGGCCCAGGGTCAGCGCCCCGACCACGTCGCGCACGCCGCGGATGGGCGCGATGCCCGCCGAGTGCATGCCGGTCCTGCGGAACAGCTCCTGCTGGAAGACGGCGATGCCGGAGTCGGGCGCGCCCTGGTACGTCTCCGGCCCGGCCAGCGTCGCCGTGACCCCGCGCAACGCCCGCGACAGCGGCATCGGCGACTCCTCAGGCACGGCGGGCATCGGCCCCTCCAGATCCTCGTGGTGCACCAGGACGCCGTCCTCATGGTGGACGACGGCGGCGCGCGTCACGCCGCCGTGCTCGGTGAGCAGGTCCACCACCACCCAGTCCGCGAGCAGCGGCACCACCAGGCGGACGAGCTGGCGCAGCGTCTCGTCCACGTCGAGGCTGGCGGCGAGCGTCGTGGTGGTCTCCGCCAGCAGCGCCAGCCGGTCGAGCTCGGACATCGACGTCTCGTGCCCCGGCTCCCGCGCGTGCGCGCCGGGCTCCTCGGCGTCGTGGAAGAGCACCAGCGCCCCGACCCTGCCGTCGCCGAGCTCGCACGGGGTGACCAGCCAGGACGCCGGCAGCAGGGAGCCGTCGCCGCGTTCCAGCCATTCCCGCTCGCCCTGGGAGGTGCCGCCGGCGATGAGGGGACGCCGCATCGCGCACCGGCTGCGCGGCAGCGTCTCGCCGCGCGGGCCGCGGTGGAGCAGGTCGTGGGCGTCGCCGCCGAGCAGTTCGGCGGCGGGCCGGCGCAGCAGCTCCTCGGTACGCGGGGAGACCTCGACGATCCGGCCCCGGTCGTCCACGACGTACGCGCCCGCGTGGGTCAGGTCGCCCAGCCGGCGGGGACGCTCGTCCTGCGGCGGGCGCGGCCCGGCATCGGGTTCGGGCACGTTCACGGTGTCGGCTCCTCCCATTACGCGGTGTCGATATGGCTGACCCTATGGGGATCTAATCAGCCTTGTCGGCAGGCGCGTAATCGACCCGGCCGCCTCAGGACGGGACGAGCCGCATGCGGTCGCTGTCGCCGTCGGACAGGAACGACGCCAGCGCCCCTCCCTCCTCGGCCACTGCGGCCCGCTCGGCGGTGGAGAGGCCGCGCAGCGGGGTGACGAGCACGGTGTCGTCCTCGACGGTCCAGGTGGCCGAGACCCGGCCGTCGACCAGCACCACCCGGGCGCCGGCGACCGACAGGCCGCGGTGGGCGTCGTCGATGATCCGGCCGCGGTCGTCGTAGCCGAGGATCGCGTTGTCGAAGGCCGGCAGGAACCGCACCGGGGCGGGCGTGCCGGGGTCGGGGCGCGGCGCGCCGGGCAGGTCCAGCAGTTCCCGGCCGCGCTCGTCCCGGAAGGCGACCAGTTCCTCGCGTACCGCGGCCACGGCCGCCGGCAGGCCCGCCAGGCCGGACCAGGCGCGCAGGTCGGCCGTGGCCGCGGGGCCGTACGCCGCCAGGTAACGCCGTACGAGCGCCTGGCCCACGGGGTCGGAGCCGTCGGCGGACGGCGGGTCGACCTCGCGGCCCAGCCAGGACGACAGCGGCAGGTTGCGCACGGCCGCCCGCTTCCGCCAGAGCCCGCGCGGCGGGAGTTGAGCCATCGGGACCAGCGCGGCGACCAGCATCTCGCCCAGCGCCCGCGGCCCCTGCGTGGGCCAGCGGCTGGCCACCGCCCGCGCCAGCTGCGACATCGAGCGCGGCTCGCCGTCGGCCAGCACCGCCCGTCCCGCCGCCGCGAGCTCGTCGAGGTCGACCCCGGCGAGCTCGCGGCGGTAGACGCCGAGCACCCGCTGGCGCAACATCGCGTCGTGGCGGCCCCGCCAGGCCAGGACGTCCGGGGCGGTGACCAGGTGGACCGTGCGGCGCATCAGGTGGGTGCGCACCACGCCCCGGCCGGTCAGCAGGTCCGACAACGCCGCCGGGTCGAAGGCGCGCAACCGCGACCAGAGCCCGGTGAAGGGCTCCTGCGGCTCCTGCGCCTGCAGGCCGCACAGGTGCGCGACGGCGTCGGCGACCGGCAGGGCGGCGCGGTCGAGCAGCAGCTGCCGGGCGAGCGTGGCGCGGTTGAGCGCCCTGGTGCTCAGAACGGTCATCTCTTCTTCCCTCTGGTTCAGGACGCGCCGTGCTCGACGGTCCGGGTCACCCCGAACCGGGTCCTTCGCCATGCCGTGCAGCGGCACCCACTGCGCGGGCCCGAGCGGCCGCACGACGCTCGCGCCCGTGGATCACAACATCGGCGGACATGGCCGGCTCCTCGCCGGTTCGGCTCGTGGTCGCCGGGGGCCGTCCGGCTCCCGGTTGCGCCGCCCATGCTGGCAAAGGAAGCGGTCAGTTTGTGGCCTCTATTTGCGGCACCTTGGAGAACATGCAGAAGACCTCGGCACGCCTGCCGGCCCTGCTCTCGCTGCTGCAGATGCGCCGCGACTGGCCGGGGGCGCTGCTCGCCGAGCGGCTGGAGGTCAGCCCGCGCACCGTACGCCGCGACGTCCACCGCCTGCGCGACCTCGGCCACCCCATCGCGGCGATCAAAGGACCCGACGGCGGCTACCGGCTCGACGCCGGGAGCGAGCTTCACTTCTTCGGCAGGCGGGCGACGTCGGAGACCGGGCCGAGGTGGGCGAGCTTGTCGGGGTTGACCACCGAGTGGATCGCCTGGACGACTCCGTCGGCGACGTCCAGCTCGACCACGCCCGCCACCCGTCCCTCGGCGTCGTACATGACCGCGCCCGGGCGGCCGTTGATCCAGGCGATCCGCGCCGAGACGCCGAGCGCGCGGACCCGGCGCAGCCCCGCGACCAGCATCTTCACGACGCGCGACGCCCCGGCCGCCGGTCTGGCCATCGCCTGCGCCTTGCCACCGCCGTCCCCGTGCAGGACCACGTCGGGCGCGAGCAGGCCGAGCAGCGCGTCCAGGTCGCCGCCGTCGGCCGCGGCGAAGAACCTGCGGGCGAGTTCCTCGCCCTCCGCCCGCCGCGCCAGGGGGCGGGCGCCGTCGCGCGCCTGCCTGCCGGTGGCGATGCGCTGCCTGGCGCGGGTGAGGATCTGCCGGCAGTTCACCTCGGTCTTGCCGGTGATCCTGGCGACGTCCTGGTAGCCGTACCCGAACACCTCGCGCAGCATGAGCACCGCCCGCTCCACCGGCGAGAGGGACTCCAGCAGCACGAGGAACGCCATCGACAACGAGTCGGCCAGCTCGGCGTGCTCGGCAGGCCCGGGCTCGCCGGTGTGCGCGACGACCGGCTCGGGCAACCATTCGCCCACGTACGTCTCCCGTCGCACCCGCGCCGAGCGCAGATGGTCGATGCCCAGCCGCGTCACCGCGGTCGTCAGGTACGCCTTCGGTTCGGTGACCTCGGTGCCCACGTTGCGCGCCCTGGTCAGGCCGAGGAACGCGTCCTGCACGATGTCCTCGGCGTCGCCCACGGACCCGGTCATCCCATAGGCGATGGAGAACAGCAGCGGACGGTAGCCGGTCACGTCCGGTTCCCGCGCCTCGCCTGCCGGTGTGCCGCGGCTCATCTTCTCGGCCTTCTCGTTCGGGGACGCCTCCATACGGTAGTCGCACGCCGGGACCTCCTCGTGCGGAGGGCGGGTCCGCTGGCGCACGCCGGTCACCACGCGATCGGGCCGAGACGATCGACGAAGACGCCGGTCGGGCCGTCGGAGCCGGCGGTCGCGAGCTCGACGATCGAGTCGGTGCCCTCGGTGACCGTGAGCCGGCCGGTGTGGTGGTTCATGTCGGTGGCGGCGAACGTGTGGTTGGCGGTCTCGCCGGGGGTGACGGCGTTGAACCGGATGCGGGGGAGCGCCTGGGCGTACCGGACGGTGATCATGTTCAGGGCCGCCTTCGAGGAGCTGTAGGCGAGCTCGTGCATCTTCGAGACGGGCTGGTCCGGGTCCGTGACGACGGCGAAGGAGCCGGCGGCGCTGGACACCATCACCACCCGCGGGTGCTCGGCGGCCTGGAGCAGGGGCAGGAAGGCGTGGGTGACCCTGATCGGGCCGTAGACGTTGGTGTCGTAGACGGCGTGGATCTCGTCGGCCGTGGCGTCCGCGGGCGGGACGGCGTTCCCCGGCGCGCCGGCGTTGTTGATCAGCACGTCCAGGTGGCCGGTGTGCTCGCCGACGAGCCGGGCGGCCTCGGTCACCGACGCGTCGGAGGTCACGTCCAGGGGGACCATGATCACGTCGATGCCGGCGTCGGCCAGCCGGGCGGCGGCGGCCTTTCCGCGGCCTTCGTCGCGGGAGCCGAGGAAGATCGTCCAGCCGAGCGCGCCGAGGCGGCGAGCGGCTTCCAGGCCGAGGCCCTTGTTGGCGCCGGTGATCAGGGCGGTGGTGCGTTCCGTGTTCGTCATGCGCTCTAAGACGGAACGCCCCCTATGCCTGTGACACTTTGTGATCGACCTCACATGACATGGAGGCCGAGGGCAAGATCGGCGCGCTTTCGGGCGTCGGCGGACCAGTGGGGGGCGTTCCACTGATCCGCGATGGCGGCGGCCCGGGCGAAGTGGGCGGCGGCCTCATCGGCCCGGCCGAGGAGGAGGGCGAGCTCGCCGAGGGTGTGGGCGACCGGGCGCAGGGCCAGCGACAGGCTCTCCACACCGGCCGGGGGACCGTCGCGGTGGGGGAGCAGGTCCGCGTAGATCTCCGCGGCGGCGTCGCGGTCGTCCAGTGCGACGGTCGCCATCGCGCGCAGGCTCGTCAGGAACGTGAAGAAGAAGTCGGGCCGGATCGGGCCCGGTGACGTGCGTGCCTCGTCGCCGCGGCCGGCGGCGAGGAGGGCGAGCGCGAGCAGGTCGGCGACCATCGGGCCGAGCGCCTCGTGCAGAGCGCGCACGTCGTCCAGGTGGTCGCCGAGCGTGCCGTCGTTCAGCCGGATCACCGCCAGTGCGAGGCCGCGGAAACCGGCGTGCACCGATCCGGCGCGTTCCATGTGTGCGGTGGCCTCGGTGTAGAGGCGCTCGGCGTCGGTGAACCGGCCCTCGACGAGGTCCAGGGTCGCCAGCGCGATCTCGGCGGCGCTGATCGCCTCCGGCATCCGGTAGGCGCGGGCGAGGTCGAGCGCCTCCCCGGTCACGCGGCGCATGGTCGCGGGGTCGTTGGCCGCGGCGGCGTTCGCGGCCTGGTCGAACAGCCCGGTCACCCGGTAGACGGGCAGGTCGTGCTCGACGCCGATCTCCACCAGCTCGCGGGCGTACTCCTCCCGCCTGGTCTCGCCGGACAGGACGAGAAGCGCCGCGGCCCGGAGGCGGGGATCGGCGGTGAGGTCGAGTACCTCCCGTGCCGCCGCCAGGACGGTCGGACCGTCCTCGCCCACCAGCTCGTTGGCGTACGCGACGAGCAGCCGGGACCGCACGTCGGGGGCGAGGTCGGTCCGCTTGAGCAGGCGGCTGAGGCGGCCGACGACGGGACGGTCGACCGTGCCGTACGTGCGGGCCCGCCAGGGGGTGGGCTCGGTCCACGCGGTGAACGCGGCGATCATGAGGTCGTCGCGGCCGATCGACTCGGCGTACTCCACGGCCTGCTCGCGCGTGTCCCTGGCCACGGCGACGGCCCCGGCCCTGATCTGCGCGCGCAGCAGCCTGCCGAGCAGGCCGACGCGCTCGTCCGGATCGCTGGAGTTGGCGACCGCGTCGGTGAGGAGGGCGGCGGCCACGTCGTGGGCGTAGCGCGCCTCGGCCAGCTCGGCGGCCCGCACGCAGTAGCCGACGGCCTTCGGCGATCCCGCTCGCGCATAGTGATGGGCGAGCGCCGCGACGTCGCCGGTGCCCTCCAGCGCGGCGGCGATCCTGGCGTGCATCCTGGCGGCCCGCAACCGGCTGACGTCGGCGACCAGTGTGTCCCTGACCAGCGCGTGAACGAACCGGACGCGCCCCGGCCCCGGCTCGTCGAGCAACCCGGCGATGACGCCCGCGTCCAGCGCGTCCAGCACGCCGTCCGCGTCGGTGTCGGCGGCCTGCACGAGCACGTCCACCGAGCTTTCCCGGCCGGCGACCGCCGCCAGCCGCAGGACGGACACGCCGCTCTCGGGGAGCCTGGCCAGCCGGCGCCGCAGCACGTCCCGTACGCCCTCGGGGACCTCGGAGAGCGCGACCAGCGCACCCTCGCCGTTCAGCAGCCGCGCGCTCTCCCGCACGTAGAACGGGTTGCCGCCGGTGCGCTCGGCGATCCCCGCCACCGTCGCGTCGTCGGCCTCGCTCTCGGCCCGTACGAGCTCGGCCACCGCTGGGCCGTCGAGCCCGGGCAGCGCGAGGCGCAGCGGCGCGGTGCGGGCGAGCGCACCCAGCGTCTCGGTGAGGTGCTCGCTCTCGTCCTGGCGGTACGCGGCGACGACCAGGATCGGGGCCCGCACGCCGACGCCACCGCCGAGCAGCCCCAGCGTGGTCGTGTCCGCCCAGTGCAGGTCGTCCAGCACGACGGCGACCGGCCGTTGCGCGGCGGCCGCCGCGAGCCAGCCCCACACGGCCCGGCGCAGCCGGAAGCGCCCGGCGGCGGCGTCGCCGTCCACCGGCATGGAGTCGGACAGCAGCGGCGCCAGGTCTTCCGTGAACTCTCCCGGAGGAACGGTCGCGGCGACGGCCCGCAGCGCCTCGACCCACGCCCACGCGGGCGGCGCGCCGTCGACCTCCGGACAGCGCCCGGCGGCGACGAGCCAGCCGTCGCGCTCCAACCGCGCGCCGAGGTGCTCCAGGAGCGTCGACTTGCCCAGCCCCGCCTCCCCGGTGACAAGAGCGACGCGCGCCCCGTCGGCGGCGGCCTCCCCGGCGGCCGAGACCAGCGCGGCGAGCTCGCCCTCCCGCCCCACGAAAGAGGCGGCGCGGTGCGGGGGCTCGGCGTGCGGAGGCTTGGGGGCCGGGAGTGGGGGGACGGCCGTGCGGAGGATGTCGATGCGCTGGGCGAGGATCGCCTCTTCCAGGGCGACCAGGTCGGGGCCGGGGTCGAGACCGAGTTCGTCGGCGAAGGTGGCGCGCGCGCGGCGGAGCGTCGCCAGGGCGTCGGCCTGGCGGGCACTGCTCCACAGCGCCAGGGCGTGCAGCCGCCAGCCCTCTTCACGCAGGGGTTCGTCGCGGGTGAGACGCTCGGCCTCGGGGACCACCGCAGCGGGGTCGCCCGCCCGCAGGCCCGCCGCGACGTGGAGCTCGCGGGCGACCAGGCGCAGCTCGTGCAGGCGGGCGGTCTCGGCGGCGGCCCACGGCTCGTCGGCGACCTCGGCGAACGCGGGGCCCTGCCACAGGCCCAACGCCTCGGCCAGCCGGGCGCGGGCGGCCCGAGGCTCGGTGAGCGTGCGGGCCTCGTCGAGCAGGTCCTCGAAACGCCAGGCGTCCACCGACTCCGGCGGCAGCCGCAGCGCGTAGCCGGGGGCGGCGCTCACCAGGAGGCGGGCCGGGGTTCGGGGCGGGCGGCCAGGTTCCAGCAGCCGGCGCAGGTTGGAGACGTACGCCTGGAGGGAGAGCAGCGCACGGGACGGCGGCTCACCGCGCCAGAGGTCCTCGATCATCCGGTCGACCGACACGACCTGTCCGCGCGCCGCGACCAGGAGGGCCAGGACGCCGCGCTGCCGCGGGCCTCCCAGGGGGACGGGCTCGCCGTTGACCTCGGCGCCGAAAGAGCCCAAAACCCGGATCAAGACCATGACGTGCAACATCCTACGCGCGGGGCGTTCCCAAGCGGTTCCAAGTCCCCGCCAAACGCCGGGAGCAGGCTTGACCCGTCGAACCGATGAAGGGCGGGAACGAGATGAGCGTCCACACCCGGGACATGGAGATCGTCCACCGCGCCTCCCGCCGCGAGTCGCGGCTGCTGATGGAGCTCGTCCTCCCGTACGCGCTCGGTTCCCTCATCACGTCCGGCCTCGGCGTCGCTTTCGCCGCCAGGGCGGGCAGAACGCTCCTGATCATCGGCGGCCTCGGGCTCGGGCTCGCCGCACCCATTCTCGTCAACGTCGTCCTCGCCGGCGTCCCCGGACGCGACGCGGGCGCCGCGGGCGGGGTGCTCTCCACCGTCAACCAGGTAGGCGGCGCCGTCGGCATCGCCGTGCTCGGCACGATCTTCTTCGCCTCCGTCACCGGTTCGGCCACCGGAGCACCGGCGCTGCCCGACTACAGTCACGCGTTTGGCATCGTCCTGGTCGTCTCCGCCGCGCTGTACCTGATCACGGCGCTCGTGATGCTCGCCCTTCCGAAAGCCGCGATCGAGCACGCCGAGTAGGGCGGCACCGTCCACCTGCTGCCTCGTCTGCTCCGACTGCCGGACGGCGGCACGCACGGTCCGCTGTTCCTGTCCGCTGGTCATCAACTCCTGGCGCGGCGACGACGACACGCCGGAGGCACCGTCCGTCTGAGTGGTCGGCCGGATGTGGGGCGCATGCCCGGCAGGCGTCCAGAGCCACGGCGTTGACCTGCGGCGCCGGGGTTCTGGACGTCGCGGGGCGCCATACGAACACCCCTTCACCTTGCCAGTGCACGCTCACGGTTAATTTCCGTATTTGAATTTCCAGAAATTAGAAAATGTTAGGGTGTCGCCGTGACTGCGGAGGTCGGCGTGGTGACGCCTTGCAAGCATTGTGGAGCTCCCGTCGAGCAGCGGCCGGGCAGAGGGCGGCCCAAGTCGTACTGTCCGGAGAAGGGATGCCAGGCGGCGGCCAAGCGGGAGCGCGAGCTGCGGCGGGCGACCCCGGGGCTGGAAGGCGCGCTGGCCAGGGCCGAGCAGTTGTACGACAGGATGGAGAGCGGCCTCGTCGCGGCCATCGAGCCGCTGGCCAAGGCCCTGGCCGACGAGCTGAGCCCGGCCGGGGTCGAGGCCAAGCTCAGCGCCGTCCAGGCCGAGGCCCACACACGTGTGGCGATCGCCCGCACCGAACGCGAACAGGCCTTCGAGCAGGTACGCCTCGCCCGCGAGGCCACCGAGCACGCCCGCCGCCAGACCGCCGAGATGCGAGAGCGGCTGGAGGAGGCCGAGAACGAGCGCGAGACGGCCCTCCAGGACGCCGAACGCGCCCGCGAGCAGGCCCTGGCCGCGTTGCGCGAGGCGGCCAGCACCGAACGCCAGGCGTTGCAGACCGCCGAGAAGGCGATCCGGCGGGCCGAGCAGGCCGAACGGCGGGTGAAGGAGACCTCGCGCCAGGCGGAGCTGACCGAGCAGACCAGGGATCAGGTCGTTCAGGAGCTGGCCGAGCAGGTGGAGGCGGCCGAGGAGCGGGCCGGGGAGGCGCGGGCGCAGGCCGTACAGGCGGGGGCGGAGGCCGACCGGGCGCGGGAGGAGAGAGATCACGCCCGCGAGGAGACGGCGGCGGCCGGGCGGGCGCGCGAGCTGGCCGAGCGTGCGGTGATCGCGGCCCGGGCCCGGGAGGAGGCGGCCGCGCAGGAGCGGGAGCGGGCCGTGGCGCGGGCCGAACGCGCCGAACGCGCCGCCGCCGAGGCCGAGCGGGACGGGGCGATCGCGCTGCGGGAGGCCGCCCAGGCCGCGACCGAGGCGGGCGAGCTGGCCCTGAAGCTGGCGGCGGCCGAGCAGGACGCCGCCACGGCGCTGGCCAAGGAGCACAAACAGCACGCGCGGGAGAAGGCGCGGGCCACGGCGGCGGTCAAGGAACGCGATCAGCTGCTGGCGGAGTTGCGGCTGGAACGTGTACGGCTGGCGGACGTGCGGGCCGAGCTGGAGGCGGCACGCGCGGAGGCCGCCCGGCTCCGGGAACGAGCGGTCGCCGCCGAACTGCGGGCGCAGGGACCGGCCCGGCCCCCCGAGCCCGTGTCCGACCATGCGCCGTGAACCGGGGAGCCCAGGTGGTGAGCCCAGGTGACACGGCACCCCGACGCCCTCGCTCGGGGCAGATCCAGGGCTCCTCGTCGGTGCCGGTGGAGACTGCGTGCGGGTGCCACCGGAACACGGCAGAGACGGGCCGCGGAGAGAGGTTCGGCCGGGTCAGCCTCGACCGCGGGGATCGCGACGGGCTTGCCGGCGGGTGCGGCAGGTGGCGTGGGGCGCGTCAGGTGTTCGGGTCCGGCTGCAGGTTGGCCAGGCGGCGGGCCAGCTCGTCCCGCTCGCGGGTGACCTGGGCGAGCTCATGCTGCAACTCCAGGATGAGGCGGATGGCGGGCAGGGTCATGCCCTGGTCCTTCATGACGACCACTTGCTGGATGCGGTTGATCTCGCGGCGGCTGTAGCGGCGTTGCCCGCCGGTGGAGCGCTGCGGGGACACCAACTGCTGGTCGTCGATACGGCGCAGGAAGGCCTGCTGCACCTGAAGCATCGCCGCGACCTGGCCGACGGTGAACAGGGGCGCGTACTCGTCATCGAGGGAAAAGCTCATCCAGGGGGGCTCCCTTCTCCCGGGAGTAGTGATGCCGGCGGGCGCGCACCCGCCCCGGCGCTTGTGCTCTGCGCCGCCGGGGGCGGTTCGCGCCCGCCGTAGCGTTCGGACGCTCCTGCGGAGTGTGGTCCCCCTGGGTGGTCAGCGCTTGATCGCCTTGTGAATGTCGCCGCCATGGTGGATGGCCACCTTGCGCGGCTTGGCGCGCTCGAGCACCGGGATGCGCACGACCAGCACGCCGTTGGAGTAGGCGGCGTCGATCGCGTCGGCGTCCAGGTGCTCGGACAGGTAGACGCGGCGGGTGAACGTACCCATCACCCGTTCGCGGACGAACACTCGCTCGTCCTCGCCGTATTCCTCCTCGCGGCGCGCCGACACCGACAGCACCCCGCGGTCGACGGTCACTTCGATGGAATCGGGGTCGATGCCGGGCAGATCGAAGCGCAGCACCACATCGTCGGCGCGGCGGATCCCGTCCATCGGCATGACCGCGCCGCCGCTCTGTGCGGCGGCCTCGCGGGCCAGCCGGTCGAACTGACGCTCGAACTCCTGCACGAACGGGTCGATCGACGTCAGCAGCATCATCGTCACCTCCGAAGACCCCCGAGCCGCCTTCCCGGCCCGGGCTTCCTGTCCCTTCCCTATGAGGGAACCTCTCGTTCGGATTATAAGAATCTGCAGGCCCGGGTTGTCAAGAATGCAGATAACCCCAGCTCGAAGCAGGCAAACGGCAGCATCACCAACGGTCTCGTGGAGTCAGGGATGAAGGCAGTCCGTCCGACGGCGGGTCCGTCCGGCAGGAAGGCGGAGGAAGCGGGCAGCATGGGAGCCGCTCCGTTTGTTGATCAGGCTGGATGCTGCGGGCTCGCTCCCTGGGCGTGCCCGCAGAAAGGGCGCATCACCGGTGCGTCTACACGGGGTGCGGAAGATCAACCTCGAGGCGCGGGCGCCTGGCAGCGGGGCCCAAGCTCCGCCCGGCGCCGCCTGCTGCGCCGGCCCCCCTCCGCGGAGGGGCTGGTCGTCAGATTGGCTGTGGGCGGCCGAACAGCAGGTCGTAGCCGGGCGGGAGCTGCAGCAGGATCCGCTTCATCAGGTCCTCGCCCGCGGTGTCGGCCACGACGCTGAGCACGGCGCTGACGTCCCACGTCGCGGTCTTCTCCGTGGAACCCTCGATCCAGGCCGCGGTCGCCCGGACGAACCGCTCGGCCGTCAGCGGTTCGTAGGCCGGCAGAGGGTTGAGCAGGACCTGCGCCAGCGTCTCGGGGAGCCAGGCGGCCAGCTCATTGCGCACCTCGCCCACCAGGTGCGCGCCCAGCAGGGCCAGGACGACGCGGGATGCCTGCTCCGCCTCCTCCCGCGAGGGGTATTCGCCGCGCTCCTGGGTCGCGGCCAAGAACGCGTCCCACCGCATCCGCATGATGCCCCTTCCTGTCCGACAGCCGCCGCAGCGGCGGGCCTGTCACACGGGATGGGAGCCCCCAACCCCGGTTCCGGCCCGTCACGGCTGACCGGCACAAGCCCGCACAGTAACCGCCAAGCCATCACCCAAGTCCGATACGTCCCCGTCACCGGTGACCGCTAACCGCTACCGACCACATCACCCTGCCCACCGCGGCCGGCGACGTCCTCCGCCGGGCCCGCGCTGGTGAGAGCGAAGGTGCCCGGATGAGGGTGGCGGTGGTCGACGGGCAGCTCATGTGCGAGGGCCACCCCCGTCATCGTGGAGACGACGGTGAGGACGCACATCGACAACGCCTTCGCCAAGATCGGCGTCCGCCACCGAACCGAGGCGGCGAACCACGTCCGTCAGAGCCTCTGAGCTACGGATTGCGGGGACGTGGCGACGCCCCGCCAGTGCTTCCGGGCGTGCGGTTGCCTTGCCGGCCGGTGCCGGGGGCGGGGGACAGCGCGGCGGACGTCCCGTCGATGAGCACGCGCAGGCCGTGTTCGAACGCCTTCTCGCCGGCCGGCCCGCCGCCCTCGCGCAGGGCGGCCAGCAGCATGGCCGGCGCCTGCTCCAGGGACCCCGGCGTCCGCGCCGCAGCCTGCTCCTGGAGGACGAATCCGTTCACGTAGTAGGTCAGGGAGGCGATCGTGTGCAGCGCCAGGGCCGGTGTGAAGCCGCGTTCGACCATGGCCGTCAGCTCCTGATCGAACAGGGCCACGGTCTCGGGGCCCAGTGAGCGGGCGTGGGCGACCACGCGTGCGCCGTCACGCCGGGCCAGCAGCGTGGCGCGGTACGCCCGCGCGCGGCGCAGGAGCCAGTCCTGCCAGGACTCGTCGTCACGAGGCGGCCCCATGCCCGGAGCCCGGCAGATCGCGTCGGCCATCCCGTCGAGCAGTTCCTGCTTGGTGCGGATGTGCCAGTACAGCGCGGGGGACCGGACGCCGAGCTCCGCGGCGAGCCGCCGAACCGTGAGCCCTTCCAGCCCCACCTCGTCCAGCAGACGAAGGGCGGTGTCGATCAGTGTCTGCTTGGTCAGGCCGGGCCTCTTGTCGTCGGGCATACGCGTAGCTTAGCGTTGCTAAGTGACGTCCTTAGCAATGCTAAGTGAGGAGGCGCGGTGGGTGTTCACGACGAGGGGCAGGGGCCGCCGATCGTGATGGTCCATCCGGGGCTGTCCGACGGGAGGCGATGCGGGAAGGTGGCCGCGCTCCTGTCCGGCCGCTACCGGGTGCTGCGACCGGACCGCCTGCAGTACCGGCCGGAGCGCGGCGCGCCCGTCCAGGTGGAGCAGGAGGTCGCGGACCTGCTGGCGCTCGTACGGTCCGCCGGGGGGCCGGTGGTTCTCTACGGCCACTCCTCCGGCGCGGTGGTCGCGCTGGAGGCCCTGGTGGCCTCGCCGTCCTCGTTCGCCGGTGCTGTGATCTTCGAGCCGCCCGCGGTGATCGGGCCGCCGCTGTCGGGGGAGGGCGGCGTGGTGCTCCGGCGGGCTCGCGCGGCAATGGCGTCGGGCAGGCCGGGCAAGGCGTTGACGGTCTTCCTGCGGGGCACCATCGGCCTGCCGGGCTGGCAGGCGTGGCTCGGCGGCGCGATCACGGCCCTCATCCCGTACTACCGCCGTCTGATCCCCAGGCAGCTCGACGACCTGGAGGCGATGGACCGGCTGGGCGTGCGCCTCGACGCCTACGCCGCGATCGAGGTCCCCACGGTCCTGCTCGGCGGCGAGCTCAGCCCGGCGCACCTGGCCGAGCGGCTGGACGCCATCCAGCGCGTGATGCCGCGCGCCGAGCGGGTGGTGCTGTCCGGATGTGATCACGGAGCCGACCTGAAGAAGCCGGCCGAGGTGGCCCGCGTCATCCGGGAGCTGGCCGAGAAGGTGATCGTCGACTGAGCCCGCCCCCGAGGGGCGGGGCGCCGAATTCGATGTTGCCGACGGATCTCAGCCGCACGACACTTGGGCCATGCGGCCGGAGACCAAGGCGGCCGTACCGCAGGGACTCCGATTCACCGCGGCGCCTGAGTAGGGGCTACTCAGGCGCAGGGGCGCCTGGGTGGTCACACTCTGTGGGAACGGAGGTGGATCATGCGGTACCGGCTCGACCCCGCGGCCGAGGCCGAAGCGGCGCGCGGCAACCTGCTCGGCGGCCTCTACACCGGAGGCGTGGCCTCGCTGGCCCACGCCTACAGGAGCGGCTGGGGCCCCGAGCTGAACGTCTACGTGGAGATTCCCCGCGACTCCGCCCTGTTCCCCCTGCTGTCCGCCGGCGCCGGCCTGGCCTGCGCGCTGTTCACCGTCGCGCTGGTCGTGCGGGTGGCCCGCCTGCGGATCGCGCTGTCGCAGCGACGGCAGGCGCGCGATCCGGTCAAGGCGCTGCTGCTGCCGCCCTCGGCCGAGCACGGCGCCGCCCTGCGGAGGTCGAGACCGGGCCGGGCCACGCTGGGCAACGTCCTGGGGCTGGTCCTGGCGTGGGTGGCCATCCCGCTGGCGATGGTGGGACTGGGCATCCTGCTCACGCCCGAGCGGATGGGACAGCGCGAGGAGGACGCGATCCTGTTCGCCTCCGTGGCCACCGGGGTGGGGCTGGTCGTGCTGATCGTGGTGGGCGTCGACGTCACGCGGCGGCGGCTGCTGGCCTGGCAGGTGCGCAAGCTCTCGCAGGACCCGGCGTTCGCCGAGCTGATGCCGCCCGCCACCGCCGCCCTGTCCCGCTACCGCGCGCCGGTCGTGCCCGAGCTGAGGATCACCAACTACGCGCCGCCCGGCGACGTCATCTTCGGCCTGCCCAAGGTCAGCGCCACCCGCAACGTCTTCGGCCTGCCGCCGCTGAACATCGCCTACTTCCGGCTGTTCGAGAACGAGCTGCGGATGCGCGACTTCGTCAAGGGGGCCTTCCGCCGCTGGGGGTATGTGCACCTGCTGCGCAGCGCCGCCTCCGTGCGCCGGTCCGACCTGGTGCGGATGCGCCGCGCCGGGACGCTCGGGAACCTGTTCGTCGCCTCCGACCAGCGCATGCGGCGCGAACTCGACGCGCGCTCCTTCGAGCCGCTGCCGCGCGGGTTCCACCTCCTCAGGGACGTCGGCGGCAGAGCCCTGCCTGTCTGGGACTTCAAGGGCGGCTATCCCATGTCCGCCTTCCTGTGCCACGGCGCCTACTGGAAACGCGCCGTCGACACCCTCCTGGATCTGGCCGACCTCGTCGTCATCGACCTGTCGGGCTTCCAGAAGGAGAACATCGGCACCGGCTACGAGCTGCAGCGCGTCATCGACCGTTACCCCGTCCACCGCGTCGTCGTCCTGGCCGACACCGGCAGCGACACCGGCTACCTGACCACGCACGTCAGGAACGCGTGGTCGAGGATGGCGCCCGGCTCGCCCAACGCCGGCCACGGCACCAGGACCCTGCTGGTCGGCCAGGTCCCGGTCGGCGGCCACAGAGCCACGTACCACATCCTGTCCCATGCGCAGAAACGACTGAGGTGATCGATGGTGACCGCCCCGCGTGCCGAGCTGTCCACGCCGTCCGCCCCCGGCGACGACCTGGCTCCGGTGATCGAGCTCTACAAGCTCGCGGTGGAGATGGCCGACCGGGTCTCGGCCCGGCGCACCCTGGCCAACGCCTTCTTCCTGTCCATCCAGAGCGCGTTGCTGTCGGTCTCGGCGTTGTCGCTGTTCACCGGCGCGCGATCGTTGCCGGTCTCGATGGTGTTCGCGCTGGTCGGGGTGGTGCTGTCGGGCACGTGGTGGGTGCAGTTGCGCAGCTACCGCGATCTCAACCGGGCCAAGTTCGCCGTCATCAACGAGATCGAGCTGCAGCTTCCCGTGCAGCCGTTCGGGAAGGAGTGGCAGGCGCTGCTGGCCAGCCGTACGGGGCCGTGGCGCGGACGCTACGCCGACCTGGGCAGCACCGAGCGGATCGTGCCCGGCCTGTTCGTGATGCTGCATCTGCTCCTCCTGGCAGGCAGACTCTTGGCATGAACTATCTGGACGCCGACGCGCGCCTGATCCGCAGCCTGCTGCCCGCCGAGGCCGCGCCGCCGGACGACGCCGCCGAGCTGTTCGTCCTGTACGCGGTGCTGCTGCGGGCCAAGGGCGAGCAGGTGAGCGCCGAGGACGTCCACGATGCCTGGTCGGCGTGGATGAGCACCCGCGATCCCGGCCATCCGGCGCTCGTCCCCTTCTCGGACCTGCCGCTCTCGACCCGGGCGGCCGACGAGCCGTACGCCGTGGCCATCCGCGCGGCCGCCGCCCAGCGCCTGCGGTGACGCCGTCAGCGGAGGTCAGCGGAGGGGGCGGAAGAATGTCCTGACGTCCTCGACGAGCAGGTCGGGGGCCTCCATCGCGGCGAAGTGGCCGCCCCGGTCGAACTGCGACCAGTGCACCACGTTGTGCTCGCGCTCGGCGATCCGCCGCACTCCGGCGTCCCCGGGGAAGACGGCGACGCCGTGCGGCAGCCCGGAGTACTCGGCCACCGCGCCCCAGCCCTTCTGCCCCTCCTTGTACAGGCGGGCGGCGGAGGCGGCGGTTCGGGTGAACCAGTAGATGCTCACGTCGGTGAGCATCTGGTCGAGGTCGACCGCGTCCTCGGGCAGCTCGCGGGCGGGGTCGGTCCATTCCTTGAACTTCTCCACGATCCACGCCAGCTGGGCGGCGGGGGAGTCGTGCAGGCCGAACGCGAGGGTCTGCGGCCGGGTCGCCTGGAGGATGGCGTAACCGGCCCGGTCCTGGTCCTGGTACTGGCCCAGACGGGCGAGCTCGTCAGGGGTGAGCCCCTGGAACTCGGCCGGGTCGCCGGAAGGGAATCCGAGCGCGCCGTTGACGTGCACGCCGACGACGTTCGCGGGCGCGGCGCGGCCGAGCATCGGCGAGATCACCGAGCCGCTGTCGCCGCCCTGCGCGCCGTAGCGGTGGTAGCCGAGCCGGTCCATCAGCACCGCCCAGGCCCGCGCGACCCGTTCCAGGTCCCAGCCGGTCTCGGTGGTGGGGCCGGAGAAGCCGAACCCGGGGATCGACGGGACGACGACGTGGAAGGCGTCGGACGGGTCGCCGCCGTGCGCCGCCGGGTCGGCGAGCGGGCCGATGACGTCCATGAACTCGGCGACCGAGCCCGGCCAGCCGTGCGTGACGATCAACGGCAGCGCGCCGGGCTCGGGCGAGCGGACGTGCAGGAAGTGCACGTTCTGGCCGTCGATGTGGGTGGTGAACTGGTCGAAGGCGTTCAGCCGCTCCTCGGCGGCCCGCCAGTCGTACGTGGTGCGCCAGTACTCGGCCAGCTTCCTGGCATGCCCGACCGGGACGCCGTAGGACCAGCCCACGCCGGGCAGCTCGTCCGGCCAGCGGGTCGCCGCCAGGCGGGCGCGCAGGTCGTCGAGCTCGGCCTGCGGGACGTCGATGCGGAACGGGTGAATGCGCGGGTCGTCGTTCATGTCCTGCACGTTAGGGGCCGGTTAGGACAGTTCCGGTCCTAGCATGGACGGCATGCTGGAGACGTCGGCACGACTGTTGCGTTTGTTGTCGCTGTTGCAGACGCCCAGGGAGTGGTCGGGCGGTGAGCTGGCCGAACGGCTCGGCGTCTCGCACCGTACGATCCGCCGCGACGTCGACCGGCTGCGCGAGCTCGGCTACGTCGTGGAGGCCACCCCGGGCACGGCCGGCTACCGGCTCGGCGCCGGGGCGGGGCTCCCGCCGCTGCTGCTCGACGACGACGAGGCGGTGGCGGTCGCCATCGGGCTCGGCACGGCGGCGGTCTCCGGCGTGACGGGGATCCAGGAGACGTCGGTGCGCGCTCTGGCCAAGCTCGAACAGGTGCTTCCGTCCCGGCTCCGGAGTCGCGTCGGCGACCTGCGCTCGGTCACGGTCCCGCTGACGGGGGCGGCGGAGGCCGTGGACCCGGGCGTGCTCACGGCGATCGCCGCGGCGGTCCGCCACCGGGAGAGCCTGCGGTTCGACTACCGCTCCCACGACGGCGCGCGGGATCGCCGTGGCGCGGAGCCGTACCGGCTGGTCAACTCCGGTCGCCGCTGGTACCTGGTGGCCTGGGACACCGGCCGGGGCGACTGGCGCACCTTCCGCGTCGACCGGATGCGGCTGCGCACCCCGAACGGGCCGCGCTTCACGCCCCGCGAGCCGCCCGGCCCCGACCTCGCCCGTTACGTCTCCGAGCGGATCTCCGTCGATCCCTACCGTTACCGGGGGCGGTTCACGGTGCGGGCTCCGGCCGACGTCGTCGCCGCCCGGATGCCGCCGACCATGGCGGTGATCGAGCCGGCCGACGACGGCTCCTGCGTGCTGTCCGCCGGCTCGAACTCCCTGGACGAGCTGGTGATGTGGGTGGGGCAGCTCGGCGTCCCGTTCGAGGTGCACGAACCGCCGGAGCTCGTCGCGCACGTCCGCGACCTCGGCGCCCGCCTCCTCGACGCCGCCCGCCCGGCGTGACCCGACGCCTTGGCGGGCGGGGCCGGGGTGGCGCGGCGCACCTCACCCATGTCACACTCACTGTTATAGAACTCTTCTAAGAGTTATAGAACGAGGTGAGTGTGATGCCCAATCTGTCGCCATGGCGTGCGCCCGTCCCGGCGGACGGCCTCATGGGCGAGCCCGGCGCCCGTGGCCGGTTCGGCGAGTACGGCGGCCGGTACGCCCCGGAGTCCCTGGTGGAGGCGTGCCGCGAGGTGGACGAGGCGTTCCGGGAGGCGTGGGCCGATCCCGGCTTCCGAGGCGCCCTGACCGAACTGCTCGCCCTGCACGCCGGACGGCCGACCCCGCTGACCCCGGCCCGCCGGCTGTCGCAGGAGCTGGGCGTGCGACTCCTCCTCAAGCGCGAGGACCTCACCCACACCGGCTCCCACAAGATCAACAACGTGCTGGGCCAGGCCCTGCTCGCCCAGCGGATGGGACGGCGCAGGCTCATCGCCGAGACGGGGGCGGGCCAGCACGGGGTGGCCACCGCGACCGCCGCCGCGCTGCTCGGCCTGGAGGCCACCGTCTTCATGGGGGAACGCGACATCGAACGGCAGAGCCTGAACGTCTTCCGCATGCGCATGCTGGGCGCCGAGGTGGTCCCCGTCAGCACCGGCAGCCGCACGCTCAAGGACGCCACCAGCGAGGCCATGCGCCACTGGGTCGGCGCCACCGGCGACTCCCACTACTGCGTCGGCTCGGTCATCGGGCCCGACCCCTACCCGTGGATGGTCAGGGAGTTCCAGCGGGTCATCGGCGACGAGGCCCGCGCGCAGTTCGCCGCCGAGCTGCGGACCGGCGTGCCGGACCACGTCGTCGCGTGCGTCGGCGGCGGCTCCAACGCGGCCGGCACGTTCGCCGGATTCGCCGACACCCCGGCGCGCTTCGTCGGCGTCGAGGCGGAGGGCGGCGCCGGGGCCACCCTCGGCCGGCTCGGCGTCCTGCACGGCTGCCGCTCGCTGTTCCTCCAGGACGACGACGGGCAGATCGTCGAGGCGCACTCCATCGCCGCCGGGCTCGACTACCCGGGCGTCGGCCCGGAGCACGCCCACCTGCGCGAGCTGGGCCGGGCCCGTTACGTCACGGTGACCGACGAGGAGGCCGTCGCCGCGGCGCTGCGGCTGGCGCGCACCGAGGGCATCGTCCCGGCGCTGGAATCGGCGCACGCCCTGGCCTGGGTGATCCGCGAGGCCGGCGGCGAACTGCCCGCGGGGTCGACCGTGCTGATGACGCTGTCCGGCCGGGGCGACAAGGACATCTCCACCCTGAAGGAGCTGCTGTGACGCACACCCTGACCCCCGGCACGGTCGAACGCCACCTGCGTGCCCGCCGCGACACCGGCCGCGCCCTGCTCATGCCGTACGTCACTGGAGGCGTCACGCCCGGCTGGACGCAGTACCTGCGGGCGTTCGCCGCAGCCGGCGCGGACGCCGTCGAGGTCGGCCTGCCCTTCTCCGACCCCACGCTCGACGGCGTCACCGTCCAGCAGGCGAGCGAGACGGCGCTGGCCCGGGGGGCGAGCACCCGCCGGATCCTCGCCGACCTGGCCGAGGTCCGGGACCTGGGCGTGCCGCTGGTCGCCAGCACCTACTACAACCTGGTGCTGCACGACGGTCCCGAGGCGTTCTGCGCGGCGCTGCGCCGGGCCGGCGTCGACGGCCTGATCGTGCCCGACCTGCCGGTGCACGAGGCCGACGAGCTGGCCGACGTGGCCGCCGCCGCCGGGGTCGACCTGGTCCTGCTGGCCTCCCCGGCGACGCCGGAGCCGAGGCTGGCCGAGATCGCGCGCCGCAGCCGCGGATTCGTCTACGCGGTGTCGGTGATGGGCACCACCGGCGAGCGGGCCACCCTGGCCGGCTCGGCGGCCGAGCTCACCGCGCGGCTCAGACGCCACACCGACCGGCCGATCTTGCTAGGATTTGGCATTTCCACGCCTGACCAGGCGCGGGAGGCCGGCCGGCACGCCGACGGAGTGGTGGTCGGCGCCGCGGTCATGCGGCGGGTGCTCGACGGAGCGGGGCCGGACGACCTGCGGGCCTTCCTCGCGACCCTGCGGAGGGCCCTCGACCAGGAGTGACGCACCACGATGACCCCCGATGCCGGGCACGAGGCGAGATACCGCGCCATCGCCGCCGACCTCGCCGCGAAGATCCGGTCGGGCCATTACGCCCCCGGCCAGGCGCTTCCTCCGCAACGGGAGCTGAGCGCCTCCTACGGGGTCACTCTCATGACGCTGCGCCAGGCGTTGCGCGAGCTCAGCGACGAGCGGCTGATCGTGCAGCGGCCCGGCAAGGGCACGTACGTGGCTCCGCCGCACCTGGCCTACCAGCTCGGCTCGCTCCGCAGCCTGGCCGACGACCTGCGGGAACAGGGTCATGACGTGCGTACCGTGGTGGCCGGGCGGGCGATGCGCCGGGCTCCCGACCGGATCGCCGCCGAGCTGCGGCTGCCGCCCGGCGAGACGGCCCTGCGGCTGGAGCGGGTCCGGGAGTTCGCCGGGCGTCCCGCCGTCCACCAGGTGTCCTGGGTGCGCAGGCCGATGGCCGACCAGATCCGCGACCGCGACTTCACCGCCGTCTCCCTCTACACCGCGCTCGCCGACGCCGGGGTGGCGGTCGCGCGGGCGTCGGAGGTGGTCCGGCCCGGACTGCTCGACCCGGCCGCCGCGCGCCGCCTGCACGAGCCCGAAGGCAGTGCCGTGCTGGTCAGCACCCGGATCACCTACCTGCCGGACGGCGTTCCTGTCGTGTCCGACCATGCCACCATCCTGGGCACCATGATGGAGATCCGGACCGAACGCGCCGCCACCGGGCTCTCGCTCACCTGGCGGGCGACCAGCTGACGCCTTCGCCTCACCGCAGGGCGGCGATGGCCTGGTCGGTGTTCTCGTGGAAGGAGAGCAGGCGGGTCAACCCCATGATCTTGAACGCGTGCTCGATGTCGGAGCTGAGCCCGGCCAGCGCCAGGCCGGCGTCCGCCTCCTGGGCCCGCTGGTGCGCGCCGACCAGCACGGAGATGCCGGTGGAGTCGCAGAACCGCAGCCCCGACATCTCGATCACCAGGCCGTCGCCCGGCGCGAGGCCGAGCTCGTCGAGGGCCTCGCGCAGGCG
This sequence comes from Nonomuraea sp. NPDC047529, assembly GCF_040642995.1. NCBI lineage: Bacteria > Bacillati > Actinomycetota > Actinomycetes > Streptosporangiales > Streptosporangiaceae > Nonomuraea > Nonomuraea sp. NPDC047529. The sequence continues at coordinate 41,166 of NZ_JBEYTJ010000011.1, forward strand.
GGGGGAGGTGTGGTGGTCGAGGTCGCCGGCCACCTCCAGGATGCGGATGCGGCCGGAGGGCGGCCGGGTGGCGATGCTCAGACCGTGGTCGTGCTGCACTGGGGCTCCTCGGGAGAGACGCCCGTCGAGCGGGCGGGGACGGACAGGGCGAGCACGGCGGCGCTGACGTCCGGCTCCTTCCGCTCGCTCCGCCGGCGCATGCGCCGAGCAGGGGCGGAGGCCCGACCCCCGGAGTGGTCTGGCCTATTCTACCTACGGTCGAGGTGACGCCTGACCTGCCGGTCCACCGCATCGAAGGCGCCATCGCGGGCAGAGCACGTGGCGCACTCGAACCGAAGGGGGACCCGGATGACAGGCGACCACCACGGTGAGCCGGGACCGGCGGCGGCCGGGGCCGGGATCTTCACCGTGGACGACGAGGTCGGCCGCGACCTGGCCGAGGTCGACTGGGAGGCGACCCCGCTGGGCCGCCCGGAGCAGTGGCCGCAGAGCCTCAAGACCGCGGTGAGCATCCTGCTGTCGTCCCGGTTCTCCATGTGGATGGCGTGGGGGCCGGAGCTGACGTTCTTCTGCAACGCCGCCTACCGCCGCGACACGCTGGGCCAGAAGTACCCGTGGGCGCTGGGCCGGCCGGCCGGCGAGGTGTGGGCGGAGATCTGGGAGGACATCGGCCCGCGGATCGACGCCGTCCTGTCCACCGGGAAGGCCACCTGGGACGAGGCGCTGCTGCTGTTCCTGGAGCGGGCCGGCTACCCGGAGGAGACGTACCACACCTTCTCCTACAGCCCGCTGCGCGACGACAACGGCTCGGTGGTCGGCATGCTCTGCGTGGTCAGCGAGGAGACCGAGCGGGTCATCGGCGAACGCCGCATGGCCACCCTGCGCGACCTCGGCTCCGACCCCAGCGTGGTGCGCACCGAGCAGGAGATGCTGACCTTCGCCTGCCGCCAGCTCGGCCGCAACCTCCAGGACCTCCCCTTCACCCTGACCTACCTGTTCGACGGCGACGGCCGGGCGCGGCTGGCCGGGGCGACGGGGCTGCCCGCCGGGCATCCGGCCGCCCCGGACACCGTCACGCCCGGCGACCCTGAGGCGGTGTGGCCGGCGCAGGCCCCGGCCCGCGGCGAGGCGGCGCTCGTGGCGCTCGACGCGGCCCCGTACACCGCGCTGCCGCCGGGGAACTGGCCGGAGCCGCCCACGCGGGCGCTGGTGGTGCCGCTGCTGCAACAGGGCGGCATGCCGTACGGGTTCCTGGTGGCCGCGCTCAACCGCTATCGCTCCCTGGACGACGCCTACCGCGGGTTCATCGAGCTGGCCGCCGGGCACGTCGCCACCGGCATCTCCTCGGCCCGCAGCTACCAGGCGCAGCAGCGGCGGGCCGAGGAGCTGGCCGAGCTCGACCGGGCCAAGACCGTCTTCTTCTCCAACATCAGCCACGAGTTCCGCACGCCGCTCACCCTGATCATGGGCCCGGTGCAGGAGTTGCGGAACACGCTGACCGGCGCGGCCCCCGAGGTGCGCCAGGACCTGGAGGTCGTCCACCGCAACGCCCTGCGGCTGGGCCGGCTGGTCAACACGCTGCTCGACTTCTCCCGGATCGAGGCCGGCCGCATGCAGGCCCGCTACGAGCCGGTCGACCTGGCGGTGGTGACCGCCGACCTGGCCAGCGTCTTCCGCTCGGCGGTCGACAAGGCCGGTCTGTCGTTCGAGGTGGACTGCCCGCCGCTGGACGAGCCGGTCCACGTCGACCGGACCATGTGGGAGAAGGTCGTGCTCAACCTGCTCAGCAACGCGCTGAAGTTCACCTTCGAGGGCTCGATCGCCGTCCGGGTGGGCGTACGGGACGGCGGGGCCGTGGTGACCGTCTCCGACACGGGCATCGGCGTCCCGGCCGAGGAGCTGCCGCGCCTGTTCGAACGGTTCCACCGGATCGAGAGCGCCCGCTCGCGCTCCAACGAGGGCAGCGGCATCGGGCTGGCCCTCGTCCAGGAGCTGGTCGGCCTGCACGGCGGCACCATCACCGCCGAGAGCGCCGAGGACGAGGGCACGACCTTCACCATCCGGCTGCCGTTCGGCGCCGGCCATCTTCCGCCCGGCAGCCTGATCCCGGCCCGCCCGGCGGACGCGGTCTCGGCCGGCGCCGAGCCGTTCGTGCAGGAGGCGCTGCGCTGGCTGCCCGAGGACGACACCGCCGCCGGGACGTCCTCCTCCGACGTCTCGGCGGACGGCGGCGGCCCGCCGGGGCTGAGCGACGGCACGCCGGCCCGGGTGCTGATCGCCGACGACAACAGGGACATGCGCGAGTACCTCGTCCGGCTGCTCAAGGGCGCCGGTTACCAGGTCACCGCCGTCGGCGACGGACTCCAGGCGCTGGACGCCGTGCACGCCGACGAGCCCGACCTCGTGGTCAGCGACGTGATGATGCCGCGCCTGGACGGCCTGGCCCTGGTCGCGGCGCTGCGGGCCGATCCGCGTACCGCGGGGGTGCCCGTGCTGCTGCTGTCGGCCCGTGCCGGGCAGGAGGCCTCGATCGAGGGCCTGGAGGCGGGCGCGGACGACTACCTGGTCAAGCCGTTCTCGGCCGCCGAGCTGCTGGCGCGGGCGCGGGCCAACGTGGAGCTGGCGCGGTTGCGCAACCACCACACCCGCTGGCGCAACGCCATGATCGACTCCTTGCAGGAGGCGTTCTTCGTCACCGACGCGGACGGCGCGGTGATCGAGATCAACTCCGCGTTCACCGACATCCTCGGCTACGGCCCCGAGGGTCTGCCCTACACCCCGCGGCACCCGTGGTGGCCGGAGGAGGAGAGCGCCCCGCAGGCCCACGCCCAGGTCGCCGCGGTGTTCGACCGGCTCGTCGGCGACGGCAGGGGCAGCGCGGTCATCCCCCTCACCCACCGTGACGGGCACCAGGTGTGGGTCGCGGTCACGTTCAACGCGGTCACCGACCCCGACACCCGCCGCCGCCGCGTCGTGGGCACCATGCGCGACGTGACCGCCGAGCACTACCTCGTGCAGCGCGAGAGCGCGCTGGCCGCGCTCAGCCTGCGGGTCTCGCAGGCCGACAACCTGAACGACGCCCTGGCCGGCGGGCTGGACGCGCTCCAGGAGGTCTGGCACGCCCGCCAGGTCACGGCCGTCGTCTGGGACGAGGACGGCGCCCGCGACCCGGTCGGCGCGCCGTCCGGGCCCGGCTGGCGGGACCTGCCGGAGCAGGTGCGCGCCCGGCTCGCGGGCCTGCGCGGGCAGCCGCCCCTGCGGGCGGTCGCCTCCGAGGCCGACGGCGCCGGCATCACCCTGGAACATCCCAAGGGCCTGCTGGCCGTCTGGATCGACCTGGGCCAGAACCGGCCGTTCACCCGCGAGGACCAGACCCTGCTGGCGCTGCTGGCCGGACACCTGGGCCAGGGCCTGCACCGGGTGCACCACCTCGACCAGCAGCGGGAGGCGGCCGTGGCGCTCCAGCGCGCCATCCTCGGGCCGTCCCGGCTGCCCAGCGGCTTCGCCGTGCGCTACGAGCCGGCCACCCGCCCGCTGGAGGTCGGCGGCGACTGGTACGACATCGTGCCGCTGTCCGAGGAGCGCATCGGGATCGTCGTCGGCGACTGCGTGGGGCGCGGGCTGGGGGCCGCGGCCGTCATGGGACAGCTGCGCAGCGCCTGCCGGGCCCTGCTGCTCCAGGACGCCGGGCCCGCCCAGGTGCTCACCGCGCTCGACCGGTTCGCCGCCCTCATCCCGGGCGCCAGGTGCACCACCGTCTTCTGCGGCGTCCTGGACACCGCCACCGGCGACCTCGTCTACGCCAGCGCCGGGCATCCCCCCGGCATCCTGGCCCACGCCGACGGCACGACCGCGCTGCTGGAGGGCGGCCGTTCGACCCCGCTGGCCGTACGGTCCGCGCGCGGGCGCACGGAGGCCGGCTGCACCATGCCGCCCCGGTCCACGCTCCTGCTCTACACCGACGGGCTGGTCGAGCGGCGGCGGCGTCCGCTGACCGACGGCATCGGCGAGGCCAGCACCGCCGTCCAGGTCGGGCGGTCCACCCCGCTGGAGGAGCTGGCCGGCGCCGTCATGTCCTCCCTCGCCCCCGACGGCGGCTTCAACGACGACGTCGCGCTGCTGCTCTACCGCCAGCCCGCCCCGCTGGAGGTGGACTTCCCCGCCGAGTCCAGCCAGCTCGCCCCCGTCCGCTCGGCCCTGCGGGAGTGGCTGGCCCGCTGCCAGCTCGCCCCTTCGCAGGTGCAGAACGTGCTGGTGGCGGCGGGGGAGGCGTGCGCCAACGCGATCGAGCACGGCCACCGCGACGCCCCCGGCGCGACGATCCGCCTGCGGGCCGTCGCGACCCCAGGCGACCTGCGCCTCATCGTCACCGACTCCGGCCGCTGGAAGCCTCCGGAGCCCGAGGCGAGCCTGCATCGGGGCCGGGGGGTGGCGCTCATGCGCGCCCTGATGAACGAGGTCACCATCAACTCCGGCGCGGCCGGCACCACCGTCGACATGCATGCGAGGATCAGCTCATGACCACCCCTCTGACCCTGGCGGCCTCGACGCGTCCCGACGGCACGCTGGTCGTCGCCGCCACCGGTGAGATCGACATGAGCAACGCCGGGGCCCTGGAGGAGGCGCTGATCAGGACCGGCGAGAGCATGGTGCTCGTCGACCTGCGCGGGGTGGAGTATCTGGACAGCGCGGGCCTGAGCGTCCTGTTCACGCACGCCACGCGGATCCGGCTGGTCGCCAACCCGTTGCTCGAACCCGTCCTGACGATCGCGGGCTTCGCCGACGTGGCCGCCGTCGAGGAGATCACCTACGCCGAGCCGTCGCCGGACGGGCACGACGCCTGAGGAAGCAAGGACTTTCGGTCATCTGGCATGGCATCTGCGAGGGCTACAAAGTTTTGGCCTCGCAGGTAAGTGTGTCATGGAGCGAACTCGACCCCGAGTTCGGCAACACGCCGGCGATGCTGGCCGTCGGCATGGACTGCCGGCCCCTCGACGACCAGGGGCCGCACCTGGTGATGCCGGGCGACCGGTGCGGCGGCCGGCACGTCAGCGGCGTCACCGGCATCAGGGTCTGCGTGGACGACCGACTATGGGAGCACCGTGCGTGGCCCGACGTACGGCGGGAGCTCGCTCATGCGGGGTAGGCGTGCGTCTCGGTGGCCTTGACCGAGGCCCAGATCCGCTGGCCGGGGGTCAGGTCGAGGTCGGCGACGGCGGCGGGGGTGATGTCGGCGAAGGCGGTGAGGGGGCCGTCGAGGTGCACGCGCACGTTGTCGCCGTGCCGTTCGAGACCCTCGATCCGGGCCTGCCAGAGGTTGCGCGGGCTGCCGTCGGGACGGCTGCGGTACAGCGCCACGGCGGCGGGCGGGAACGCCACGAACGCGGGCCCGTCCAGCTCCTCGGACGCGTGCAGCAGCACCTCGCCGACCTTGACCCCGGCGCCGTCGGCCACGCCGCGATAGAGGTTGAGCCCGACCAGGCGGGCCACGTAGTCGGTGCGCGGATGGCGGGCGACCTCGGCCGGCGAGCCCTCCTGGACGACCGCGCCGCCCTCGATGACGATCAGCCGGTCGGCCAGCACCATCGCGTCGAGGGGGTCGTGGGTGACCAGCACGGTCGCGCCGTCGAAGTCGGCCAGGTGGCGGCGGAGCTGGGAGCGGATCTCCAGCCGGGTGTGGGCGTCGAGCGCGGCCAGGGGCTCGTCCAGCAGCAACAGCTCGGGCCGCACGGCCAGCGCGCGGGCGAGCGCGACCCGCTGCGCCTGGCCGCCCGACAGCCGCCGGGGCCTGGCGGCGGCGTGGGCGGCCAGGCCGACGCGCTCCAGCAGGGCGGCGGCGATCCGGCGGGCCTCGGCCTTGGGCACGCCCTGGCAGCGCGGCCCGAAGGCGACGTTGTCGAGCGCCGACAGGTGCGGGAAGAGCAGGTAGTCCTGGAAGACCATGCCGATCGGACGGTCCTCGGCGGGCAGCGTGTGCAGCGGCGCGCCGCGCAGGCCGATGTGCCCGGCGGTCATCGGGGTGAGCCCGGCCAGGGCGCGCAGGGCGGTGGTCTTGCCCGCGCCATTAGGGCCGAGCAGCGCCACCACCTCCCCGGCGGCGACCCGCAACGCGACGTCGAGGGTGAAGGCGGGCCGGGCGACGACCAGGTGGGCGTCGAGGGTCATGGCGTGCTCACCCACCGGTCGCGCAGGCTCGCCAGGATGACCACCGAGACGGCCAGCAGCACCAGGCTGAGCACGATCGCCGCCTCCGGCTCGGTCTCCAGCGCCAGGTAGACGGCCAGCGGCATCGTCCGGGTCGTGCCGGGGAAGTTCCCGGCGAACGTGATCGTCGCCCCGAACTCGCCCAGCGCCCGCGCCCAGCACAACACGGCCCCGGCCACCACGCCCGGCATGACCATGGGCAGCGTCACCCGCCGGAACACCGTCCAGCGGGAGGCGCCGAGCGTCGCGGCGGCCTCCTCGAAACGCTGGTCGGCGCCGCGCAGGGCGCCCTCCACGCTGATCACCAGGAAGGGCATCGCGACGAACGCCTCGGCGACGATCACCCCCGCCGTCGTGAACGGCAGCGAGATGCCGAAGGCGGACTCCAGCCACTGCCCGGCCAGGCCGCGCCGGCCCAGGACCAGCAGCAGCGCCACCCCGCCGACCACAGGCGGCAGCACCAGCGGCACGGTGACCAGCGCGCGCACCAGCCGCCGCCCCGGGAACGACACCCGGGCCAGCAACCAGGCCAGCGGCACGCCGAGCAGCAGGCAGAAGGCCGTGGCGACGGTGGCGCAGCCCAGCGAGAGCCGCAGCGCCTCCAGCACCTGCGGCTCGGCCAGCCGCCGGAGCAGCGTGGACCAGGGGGCCCGGATCAGCAGCCCGGCCAGCGGCAGCACCAGGAACGCCAGCCCCGCCAGCGCTGGCAGGACCAGCATCCACGGCGCCCGCCCGGCGATCTCGCGGCCGGTGGCGGGCTTGCCATGCGGTTCCGCCACAGGCCGTCCGGACGAAGAGGTCACGGGGCCTCGAAACCGGCCTTGGTCAGCACGTCCTTGCCCTGCGGGGACAGCACCAGGTCGACGAACTGCTTGGCCAGGTCGCCGGCCGGCGCCTTGGTCAGGGCGGCGATCGGGTAGTCGTTGATCGCCTGGCCGGCCTCGGGGAAGTCGATGCCGGTCACCTTGCCGCCGGAGGCGATCACGTCGGTCCGGTAGACGAGGGCGGCGTCCACCTCGCCCAGCTGCACCTTGGTGAGCGTGGCCTTGACGTCCTGCTCCAGGGTCACCGGCTTGACCGTAAGGCCGGCCGCGCCGAGCGCCTTGACGGCGGCGGCGCCGCACGGCACCTGCTCGGCGCAGAGCGCCACCTTGACCTTCGGGTCGGCCAGGTCCTTCAGCTCGTCGACCTTGGCCGGGTTGTCGGCCGGCACCGCGATCTGCAGCTTGTTGCGGACGAAGGTGGTCGGCGCGCCCGCCAGGGAGGCGTCGGTGACCGTCTTCATGGTGGCGGGGCTGGCCGCGGCGAACACGTCGGCCGGGGCGCCCTGGACGATCTGCTGGGCCAGGGTGGCGCTGGAGCCGAAGTTGAACTTCACCGTCGTGCCCGGATGGGCGCTCTCGAAGCTCTTGCCGAGCTCGGTGAACGTGCCGGTCAGCGACGCCGCCGCGAACACCGTCAGCTCTCCGCCGCCCGCCGACGACGCGGGGGCCGAGGAGGCGGACGTGGCCGGCGTGCCGGAGCCGCAGCCGGCCAGGCCCGCCAGCGTGACCGCGACGGGCAGGACGATCGCCCATCGGGAAAGACGCCTGAACTTCAAGGGGGGCTCCTCACACCTGAGTGGCCACGCGTTCGTGGCCGGGGATCTCCACGACGACGTTGGTGGACTTGATCACGGCGACCGCCACCACCCCCACCTCCAGGCCCAGCTCGTCGGCCGCCTGGCGGCTCATCAGCGACACCACCCGGAACGGCCCGGCGGCGATCTCCACCTGGGCCATCACCGCGTCGCGGATCACCTCGGTCACGATCCCGCGGAAGCGGTTGCGCGCCGAGGAGCGCCCGCCCTCGCCGTCGGCCTCGATCTGCGAACGGGCGAAGGCCGCCAGATCGGCGCCGTCGACCCGCCGGTGGCCGTGCTCGTCGCGCCCGGCCGCCAGCCGGCCCGCGTCGACCCACCGGCGGACGGTGTCGGAGCTGACCCCGAGCAGCGCCGCGGCCTCGCTGATCCGAAACGTCGTCACAAGCACACACCCTACCTTCCGCATATTCCACCCTGAAGCCCGGTCAGGCCATGCAAAAGCGGCCTGATCGCCGGGCGTGCCCTGGCATCCACGAGAGCACACCCGGCGACCGCGTCCGTCACTGCCGCCGGACCATCCTCCCCTCTCGCTCAGCGGGGCGTGACGCTCGCGGACGACCTGTGGGCCAGGGCCGCCACGGCCAGGGCCGCGACCACCAGCAGCGCGCTGACCCACAGCGCGGACCGGTAGCCGAGACCGGCGGCGATGGCCGCGCCGCCGAGGGCCGGACCGGCGGTGGCCCCGACGTTGAGCGCGGCGGTGGCGAAGGAGCCGCCGAGCGAGGGCGCGGCGGCCGCCGCGTACAGGACGCGGGCGATCAGGGTCGAGCCGACCGCGAAGGACAGCGCCCCCTGGACGAAGACGAGCACGAACACCACGACCGGATGGCCCGCCGCGTACGCGAAGAGCGCCCAACCGACCGGGAGGGCGAGCCCGCCCGCGACGAGGACCAGCGCCGGGCGCGTGTCTGACAAGCGGCCGGCGGCGGTCACCCCGGCGAACGACCCCAGCCCGAACAGCGCCAGCAGCACCGGCACCCACCCCTCGGAGAACCCGCTCACCTCGGTGACCAGCGGCGACAGGAAGGTGAAGGTGCAGAAGGTGGCGGCGTTGACCAGTGCGCCGAGCGTCAGCGCGACCGCCAGGCGCGGCTCGCGCAGCGCCCGCAGCTCCTGCCGGGCGCGGGGACGGGCCGTCTCCTGCCCGCCGCCCGGCACCGACCGCACGACGGCGAGGACGGCCGGCAGCGAGATCAGGGCCACCGCCCAGAACGCCGACCGCCAGCCGAACGCCTGGCCGAGCACGGCCCCGGCGGGCACCCCGGCGACGCACGCCAGCGTGATCCCGCCGACCAGGACGGACGTGGCCCGCCCCTTGGCGTCCGGCGCGACCATGCCGGCCGCCGTGGCCAGACCCACGGCGAGGAAACCGGCGTTGGCCAGCGCCCCGAGGACCCGGGTGACCAGCAGCACGGCGAAGTCATCGGTGAGCGCGCCCACGACGTGCACGAGCACGAACGCGACGAGGAAGACGAGCAGGGACTGCCGGCGCGGCCGGCGCAGGCTGAGCAGCGCCATGAGCGGCGCCCCGACGACCATGCCCGCGGCGAACGCGGACGTCAGCGCGCCGGCGGCCGGGACGGACACGCCCAGGTCGGTGGCGATGGCCGGGACCAGCCCGGACAGCATGAACTCCGACGTTCCCTGGGCGAACACGGCCAGCCCGAGAACGTAGATGGCGAAAGGCACGAGCGGAACTCCAAGAGCTGCACGAAGGAACGCGGCGCGCCGGCGGCACAGCAGGGCGCGGGCGCTACCGCGAAGGGGAGAGGCCCGGGTTCGACGCCACGACGGTGGCGGAACGCCCGGGAGGAATCGGTCCGTGCGAAGGTGATCCGGTGACGGGAGGGCGCGCGGTCTCAGCGACGGCGCTGCCGTTTGACATCACGAGAAGCCACCGACGATCGGTGGCTAGAGTCTTGACGCCTCGGGACCGGACATGCGCCCCACCCTAATCCAAGATCACGGAACCCGTCCACCGGGATTCCCGCGGCCTCACGCCGTCTCGGCGCTGAGTGCCTGGGCCACGGGCCGGCGGGCGGCCAGCCGCGCGGGCAGGGCGGTGCACGCCATGGTCGCCAGGAGGGTGGCGAGCGCGGCGCCGACCACCCAGGAGGAGGGAGCCGGCACCGAGTTCCCGGCGGCGAAGAGCGAGAGCAGGCCCAGCCCCAGGGGGATGCCGGCGACGGCGCCGGGCAGGCTGGGCAGGAGCTGGGCCGCGGACAGCCCCGCGGCGACCTGCCCGGGGGTGGCGCCGAGCGTGCGCGCGACGGCCAGGTTGGCGCGGGCCTCCATGGCCGTGGTCCAGGTGAGCGTGATGGTGTTGACGACGGCGAGGGCGATCAGCAGGACGGTGACGGCGAGCATCAGCCGGCGGTCCTGCTCGCCGCGCAGGTTGGGCAGGACGGAGGAGCCGTCCAGGCCGTAGCCCCGCTCGGGCTGGACGTGCAGGGTCAGCAGGGCGACGACCGCGATCACCGTGGTGGCGGTGGAGCACGCCTGGAGCACGGCCCGGCCGGGCCTGCGGGCGGTCAGCCGCAGGCCGAGCAGGAGCGGCGTGGGCAGCAGCGCCGACAGCGCGGTGAGCCAGGGCCGGTGACGCGGCGGGCGCGCGGTCGCGGACAGCGCCGTGACGGTCGCCGTCCGCATGGCTCGCACCGTGGGACGCAGCGTGGACAGCACCGCCACCGCCACGGCGAGGACGGTCGCGGTGACGACGGGAGCGCCGCCGAGCTCGGCCGCGTCGCCGATCCGGCTGGCCGTGGGGCTGGCCAGGCCGGGCGCGGCCAGGCGGGCGATCATCAGCCCCAGCGCGTCGCCGGCCAGCGCCAGCGCCAGGTATTCGGTGAGCAGGACGGTGGCGATCAGCCCCGGCCCGGCGCCGACGGCCTTGAGCAGCCCGGCCCGGCGCGTCCGCTCGGCGGCGCGCCCCGCAGCCAGCGCCGCCACGCCGGTGACGGCCAGGAAGCTGAGCAGCCAGCTCCCGACCACCAGGATCGGCCGGCTGTCCTTGAGGATGACGGTGTCCTGCGTGGCCGTGAACTGCCAGGAGTGGAAGTCGACCCGGACGTCGGGGTCGCGGTGGGCCTGGCGGAACGCCTCGGTCGCGGCGGGGTCGCGCAGCTTGAGGTCGATGGCCGTGGTCACCGGGAGCCGCCGGGAGGAGGCCAGCGTGCGGGCGTCCGACCGGGTCATCCAGGCCAGGCCGCCGGAGTCGCTGGGGCCGCCGCCGGGGCCGATCTGCGCCGCCCACGGGTAGATCGAGGTGGCCGCGGTGACGGCGATCCCGACGACCGGGTACGACCGGCCGGCGATGGTGACGCGGTCGCCGACGCCGACGCCCAGGGCAGTGGCGAAGCCGCGTTCCAGGACGGTGCCGCCGGGGCTCACCCAGCGGCCCGAGGTCACCAGCGGCCGGTCGACCGCGCCGGGCCGCTCGGCGAAGCCGTGCACCACCACCCCGGACGACGTCGAACCGCGCGTGGTGAGGTCGGCGTGGACGATGCGGTAGGGGCCGTGGGCGGCGACCACGGCGGGGTCGTCGGCCAGCGCGGCCAGGGCCGAGGTCGCCGCGCGACCCGTGTCGCCGGACAGCGCGACCACGTCCGGTCCGGCGGTGGCCGCGCGGGTCTGCTCGTACATCGACCGGCTCGCGTCGCCCAGGGACAGGCCCAGGGCCATCGTGGCGGTGGCCACGGTCACCGCGAGCAGCAGCATCAGGGCCTGGGCCCGGTGCCGGCGCAGGTCGGCCAGCACCAGACGGGCGACCAGGACGACGGCGCCCATGACGTTCAGCCCTCCAGCCCGATCAGCCCGCCGAGCCCGCCGAGCCCGTGCGGGTGGGCGGCGGCCAGGTGGGTGTCGTCGACGAACATGCCGTCACGCATCGAGACCAGCCGGTCGGCGGTGGCCGCCACCCGCTCGTCGTGCGTGACGATCACGAGGGTCTGGCCACCGGCACGCAGCTCCTCGAAGATCCTCAGCACGTCGAGGGTGGCGGCGGTGTCGAGGTTGCCGGTGGGCTCGTCGGCCAGCACGACCAGCGGCTCGTTGACCAGCGCGCGGGCGACGGCGATCCGCTGGCGCTGGCCGCCGGACAGCTGCGAGGGCAGGTGCCGGGCGCGCGCGGCCAGCCCGACCCGTTCCAGCAGCAGGGCCGCGCGCCGCCTGGCCTGGCGGCGCGAGCGGCCGGCCAGCAACGCGGGCAGCTCGACGTTCTCGGCCGCCGACAGCTCCTCCACCAGGTGGAACGCCTGGAAGACGAACCCGACGGACCGGCGCCGCAGGCGGGCCAGGGCCCGCTCGCTCAGCGTGTCGATGCGCCGCCCGGCCAGCCACACCTCGCCGCCGGTGGGCCGTTCCAGGCCGCCCAGCAGGTGCAGCAGGGTCGACTTCCCGCAGCCGCTGGGGCCCATCACCGCCAGCGTCTGCCCTTGGGGCACCTCAAGGTCGACCTCGTCCACCGCGCGGACCCGGCTCTGCCCTTGACCGTGGGTTCTCACCAGGCCGCGGGCCCGTATCGCGTTCATGCGCCCTCGAATTCGTCGTCGCGCCCGGACCAGGACCGTTCGCAGGCGTCGAGCCAGCGCAGGTCGGCCTGCAACCGCAGCACGACCCCTTCCAGCAGCAGGCCGGCGGGCGATCCGGGCGGCTCGGCCAGCGCCGCCCGCTGGACCTCGCGCAGGCGGCGCAGCAGCTCACGGCGCTGGGCCGCCACCAGCTCGACCGGGTCGGCGAGCCGGGCCGCCGCGGCGGCGGCGAGCTTGAGATGGAACTCCGCCAGGTCCGGTTTCGGCCAGCCCACCTCGGCCAGCCAGGCGGCCACCCGCCGCTGGCCGTCGGGGGTCAGCGCGTAGACCTTGCGGTCGGGCCGCTCGGGCAGGCCGTCGGCCCGTTCGCAGACGACGAGCCCGGCCTTCTCCAGCCTGGCCAGGGTCACGTAGATCTGGCCGGGGTTCATCGACCCGCCCAGCGGGCCGAGGCTGCGCCGCAGGCGGTCGCGCAGGGCGTAGCCGTGCGACGGCTCCTTGGCGAGCATCGCCAGCACCGCGTCCTGCACGGCCTCACCCCCTAACGGTTAGCCAATAGATAGCGGTTAGCCGTAGGAGGTGTCAAAGCCTAGGTGGCCGGTCGCGGCTTGATGATCCACAGGCCCAGGCCGTACATCGCCAGGCCGAGCAGGACGAACCCGGCGGCGACCGGGTAGCGCAGCCCGGACGGCATGTAGGTGGCCAGGAACCAGGAGTGACGCAGCATGTCGCCGGACACGAAGAAGGCCGCGAGGATGCCCTGCGGGACCAGCGGGATGGCGCCGAAGCCGAAGCACCACCAGACGAGCGTGCGCTGCGTCGTGGACAGCTGGTCGAAGCGGGACGCCACGGAGGCCCGCTGCCTGCGGCCGGTGCGCATCAGGTCCAGCAGCTCGGGGCCCTGGGCGCGCAGGCGGCGTTCGGCGAGCAGGCCGAAGCCCCAGGCGCACAGCGCCCCGGTCAGGACGCCGACGGCCACGCCCGCCCAGCCGTACCGCAGCGCGACCAGCGCCGCGGGCAGTCCGGTGACGAGCACCAGGGCGAGCGTCAGGTAGGCCAGCCCGGTCAGGCCGCTGTCGTCCTCGCTGGTGCGCAGCGGGTTGCCCGCGCGGCGGTGGGGGTCGGTGCCGGGGACGAGCCCGTAGACCGAGATCAGCGGCACCAGCCCGGCCGCGCCGCCCAGCAGGGCCGCCAGCAGCGCCAGGACCAGCGGCCAGGGACCGCCGGTGATCGAGGTGAACGCGACGGTCAGCACGACCCCCACCGGCGCCTGCGCCGCGAGCCAGGCGAGCTGCCGGCCGCGCACGTCGCTCGCGCCGGGGGTCATCACGGTCAGCCACAGCGCGGTGCCGTCGGCGCCGTACTGGTTGGCGGCCATGGCGGCGGCCATCACGACGAAGATCGGGCCGGCGTACGGCAGCATGCCGTTCCAGCCGACGATCAGCGGGACGGCGGCGAAGCAGACGGCGTACGACAGCGCGAACGTGAGCTGGTGGCTGCGCACCAGGTCACGCGACCAGGTGCGCAGCTCCTTGGCGATGATCGCGCCGTTGGCGGTGGCGGCCGTCATCGGGCGCCGGCTCCGCCCGGAGGGTTGCCGCGCCCCCGCGCGCCGGCCCAGCAGCACGGCCCACGCGCCCAGGAGCAGGAGAGTCAGGAGCGCCAGCGCGCCCAGCGCCCACCACTCGCCCTGGACGGCCAGCAGCCCCCACCCGGAGGGCAGATACCGGACGACGGAGGGCACGCCGGTCTCGCCGAAGGCGACGAAGAAGATCCAGATCTGCCCGAGCGCCGCCAGGATCGCGCCGTTGAGCATGCCCGAGGCGATCGCGCCCGACCGGGTGCGCAGCGCCTGCCCGACCACCGCCACGGCGAGCTTCGACAGCAGGACGAACACGGCCAGTTGCAACACCGTCGCGGGCACGGCCACCAGGGCGTTCGGCAGCCCGATCAACGCGCCCGCGACCGGCAGGCCGGCCAGCGCGACCAGGCTGACCAGCGGCGCGACGCCGACGAAGGCCGCCACCAGCAGCCCGGTCGCCAGGCGGCGCGGCGGCAGGCCGAGCATGGTGAAGTACTCGGGCCGCAACGTCTCGTCGCCGCCGCCCATGAAGACCGGGCCGAGTATCCAGCCCAGCAGCCAGATGGCGTAGGCGGCGGCCAGCAGGTCGGGGTCGGTGAAGGCCAGGTAGATCGTCCCGGCCGCGAGCAGCGAGCCCAGGGTGGCGCCCGTGCTCGCGGTCTGGGCCCGGGTGCCCCGGAAGGCGTGCCGCAGGATGGCGACCTTCATCCGGGCCATGGTGAGAGTGGTCAGCGCGACAGCCACGACAGCTCCTTCACGCCGTTGTCGTCGTTGCCGACGAGGGCGACGAAGGTGTCCTCCAGCGAGCGGCCGCCGCGGACCTCGTCCAGGGGGCCGGACGCCGCCACCGTGCCCTTGTCGATCACCGCGACCCGGTCGCAGAGCTGCTCCACCAGCGCCATGACGTGGCTGGACAGCACGATCGAGCCGCCGCCCGCGACGAACCCGCGCAGGATGCGCTTGATCGTGGCGGCCGAGACCGGGTCGACCGCCTCGAACGGCTCGTCCAGCACGAGCAGCCGGGGGGCGTGCAGCAGCGCGGTGGCCAGGCCGATCTTCTTGCGCATGCCGGTGGAGTACTCGATGACCAGTGTCGTCTCGGCGCCGTCCAGCTCCAGGACGGTCAGCAGCTCGTCGGCGCGCCGGGCCACCTCGTCCTTGGGCAGGCCGCGCAGCAGGCCGAGGTAGGTGAGCACTTCGCGCCCGGTCAGCCGTTCGGGCATGGCCATGCCGTCGGGCAGCACGCCGACCAGGGCCTTGGCCTGCTCCGGAGCCGACCAGACGTCCTCGCCGAAGATCCGGGCGCCGCCCGCGTCGGGACGCAGCAGGCCGACGGCCATGGACAGGGTGGTGGTCTTGCCGGCGCCGTTCTGGCCGACGAGTCCGAAGAAGGAACCCTGGGGGACGGTGAGGTCGATCGCGTCGACGGCGACCTTGTCACCGAATCTCTTGGTCAACCCACTGATCTCCAGCGCCGGTGTCATGGTGTTCTCCTGGTGGCGAGGGTGAAGATGGTGGCCAGTTCGGCGGCGAGGGCGCTGACGTCGTAGTCGGGGTCCTTCAGCAGGTAGCTCGGTACGGCGTCGATGGCGCCGCGGATCGCGATCGCCATCGGCCGCAGCTCGAACCGCCGGAACTCACCGGTCTGCTGACCCCAGGCCAGCAGCTTCTCGATGTCGGCGATGGCGCTGCCCTGCTGGCCCGCGTAGGGCCCGTCACGGTCGTGGACGACGATCTCCACGAGCGCCAGCAGGGGTTTGCGGTGCAGGCGCATGAATTCGAGGTTCGTCTCGAAGTACACGCGCAGTGCGTCGGTGGCGGAGGTCTGCGCCAGGATGCGCGGCAGCATCAGGTCGGTCGCGAGCTTGGCGGCGTGCGCGACGACCGCCTCGATCAGCTCGTCCTTGCTGCCGAAGTAGTACGCGATCAGGCCCGGCGTGATGCCGGCGAGCTTGGCGATCTTCGCCATCGACGCCTGCTGGTAGCCCAGCGTCGCCAGAGCCTCGACGGCGCAGTCGATGATCTGCGCCCGCCGGTTCTCCTCCACGAAGGTCCGTCCTCCTGATGGCATGTTCAAAACATTAAACGGTCATTCAATGCTTGGCAAAGTCCAACCCTGGAACGCCGTACGGCAGCCCTACCCGGCCAGTCCGAACCGGGTGGTGATGGCACGCAGCCCTTCGAGCACGTCGGCGGCCGAGGGGGCGGCCCGCGGGTCGTTGAGCCACTGGGCCATCACGCCCAGCAGCAGCGCGAGCTGCACCGAGCCGACGGCGCGCACCTCGCCCTCGGCGAGCTCCTCCTCCGGCCGGCCGGTGAGCTGCGCGGCCATGCCGCGCCGCCCCTCGCGCTGACCGGCCACGAGCTGCTCGCGCAGCTCCGGCGAGTACTCCGCCTGGACCAGCGCCTCCAGGTTGGCCAGCCACAGCGTGCGGTGCTCGTTGATCGAGCCGATCAGTTGCGCCCACATCGTCTCGAAGCGCTCGGCGGACGGCTCGTCGGCGTCACCCGCGCCGTCCAGGGCCGACAGTGCGGCGCCGACCTGGTGGCCCCACTCGTCCATGGCCTCGACCAGGGCCGCGTTGAGCAGCGCCTCGCGGGAGCCGAAGTGGTAGCCGATGGCCGCCATGCTCACGCCGGACGCCGTGGCGATGTCGCGGACGGTCGTGCGCCCCCAGCCCTTCTCCTCCAGGCAACGCCGCGCCCCGGCCAGCAGGTCTTCCCGATTTCCCATGGCCGGCAGCCTAGCACGGGCGCCTTAGACAGACGTCTTGCGCGTTCGCCCAAATCTGCGTACGGTGTGGAGCGTTCACCGACGAAAGAGGACATTCCGATGCGTATCCTGATCTCCGGCGGCAGCGTCGCCGGGCCCGCGCTGGCCTACTGGCTGCACCGTCACGGCCACGAGGTCACCCTCGTCGAGCGCGCCCCGGCCCCGCGCGGCGGCGGCGCGGCGATCGACTTCCGCGGCTCGGCCCTGGACGTGCTGGAGCGCATGGGCCTGCTGGCCGAGATGCGCCGGCACGCGACCACGATGACCGCCATGACGATGGTCGACGAGGCCGGCGACGTGCTCGCCGTACTGCCCGCCGCCGCGATCTCCGGCGAACTGGAGGTGCTCAAGTCCGACGTCACGAGCGTGCTGTACGAGGCCACCCGGGACCTCGCCGAGTACCTGTTCGACGACACGATCACCGCGCTCGACCAGGACGCGACGGAGGTCCGGGTGCGGTTCGAGAAGGCCGCGCCGCGCACGTTCGACCTGGTCGTCGGCGCCGACGGGCTGCACTCCAAGGTGCGCGCGCTCGCCTTCGGCCCCGAGTCGCGCTACGTGCGCAACCTCGGCATCTACGGCGCGCTGTTCACCACCGGCAACATCCTGGACCTGCGGGACGCGGGCCTGATGCACAACACGCCCGGCCGCAGCGCCCTCGCCTTCACCGCCCACGGCAACAGCGAGCTGCGCGTCGGCCTGTCGTTCACCGCCGAGGACCTCGCCTACGACCGGCGCGACCGCGCCCAGCAGGAACGGCTCGTGGCCGAGCACTACGCCGGAGCGGGCTGGGAGGTGCCCCGGCTGCTGGCGGCCATGCGGGAGGCGGAGGAGTTCTTCTTCGACTCCTCGGGCCAGGTCGTGATGGACACCTGGACGAACGGCCGGGTCACGCTGCTGGGCGACGCGGCCTACTGCGCGGCGCCGACCTCCGGCCGCGGCACCTCGCAGGCCCTGATCGGCGCGTACGTGCTGGCCGGCGAGCTGGCCGAGGCCCCTGACCACGTCACCGGCCTGGCCGCCTACGAGAACCGGATGCGCGAGTACGTCGAGCGCAACCAGCGGCACGGCCGGGCCGCGGCCCGCTGGTTCTTCGGCTCGTCGGAGGAGCCCATGCCGGACGAGACCGACGACGCGGTCCCGCTCAAGGATTACGCGGTCTGAACCCCGCAGGCACCCCTGGCGGCTCAGAGCCAGCCGGCGTCGCGGGAGATGCGGATGGCGTCGATGCGGTTGCGCCCGCCGACCTTGCTGATCGCGTTCGACAGGTAGTTGCGCACGGTGGCCTGCGACAACGAGAGCTGGGTGGCGATCTGCGCGGTGCGGATGCCGGACGCGGCGGCTCGCAGCACCTCGGTCTCCCGGGCGGTGAGCGGGCTGCTGCCGGTCTCCAGCGCGGCGGCGACCAGCTCGGGGTCGATCACCCGTTCGCCGCGGGCGATGCGCCGGATGCCGTCGGTCAGGGTCTGGGCGGGGGCGTCCTTGACGATGAACCCCTTCACGTGCACCTTCAGCGCGCGCAAGAGGTTGCCCGGCTGGCTGAGGCCGGTGAGCACGAGCGTGCGGCAGCCCGGCAGCCGCTCCGACAGCTGCTCGGCGGCCGACAGGCCGTCCAGTCCCGGCATGTCGATGTCGAGCACCGCGACGTCCGGGCGCACCCGGAGGGCGGCGGCCAGCACCTCGTCGCCGCGCTCGATCTCGGCGACGACCTCCATGTCGTCCTCCAGCGAGAGCAGGGCGACCAGGGCCGATCGGATCATGTGCATGTCCTCGGCGATCAGTACGCGGATCACGGGCCTTCCTCGGGAACCTCGACCGACAACCGGAAACGGCCGTCGTGGACGGCGGTGGACGACGAGCCGGACGCCGCGCGGGCGCGTTCGGCGACCCCGGCGAGCCCCGAACCCGGGCCCGCGACGCCGCGCACTCCGTCGTTGACGATCTCCAACCGTACCGCGCCGCCGTCGCGGGACACGGTGATGGCGCAGGTGCCGGCCTCGCTGTGGCGCAGCAGGTTGGTGGTGCCCTCGCGGATGGCCCAGGCCAGCGCGTCGTGGGCGGGGCCGGACAGGGGCGGCAGCGCGGCCACGTCCAGCCGGGTGTCGACGCCGGCCGCGCCGAGCAGGGCCGCCGCGCCGTCGATCTCGGTGCGCAGCGACACGGCCAGCTCGTCGCGGGTGATCGCGCGTACGTCCCTGAGGGCGTCGCGGGCCACGCCCGTCAGGCTCTCGATCTCGGCACGGGCCGCGCCGGCGTCCTTGACGAGCAGCCGCAGCGCCAGGTCGCCCTTGAGGGAGATCGCCGACAGGCTCTGGCCGAGCAGGTCGTGCAGGTCGCGCGAGACCCGGACGCGTTCCTCGCCGACCGCGGCGGCGGCCAGCTCGGCCCGGGTGGCCTCCAGCTCGTCCAGCAGCAGGACCAGGCGGGCGCCGGCGACCAGCGCCCCGCCGAACACGGTGAGGGCGAGCACGGGGTAGACGGCCAGGAGGAGGGCGTGCGGCACGGTGGTGGAGCCGTCCCGCACCATCTGCGTCACCTCCAGCGCCGCGGGGTGCAGGACCTGCGCGACGGCGGCCGCCGCCCGCGCCGGGCCGCGCAGCAGCATGACGATCGAGGCCAGGGCGAAGACGGCCACGGCCTCCCACTGCGTGGCCAGCCACCACAGGGGCAGGTTCGCCAGCAGCAGGAGCGCCGCCAGTGTCCAGGGCCAGCCCGCCGGGCGCGCGCCGCGGGAGGCCGCCAGGCTGTGCCGGAGCTGGAGCGCCAGGGCCGCCAGGACGCCCACCCCCGCCAGCACGGGGTCGCCGGGCGGGCCCTCCAGCCCCATGCCGATGTAGACCGGAACCTGGGCGGCCAGCGGGAGGTGCAGCGCGATGAACGGCCGGTGCGGATGCCGCAGCACCCAGGACGGCGGGATCTGCGGGGTCATGCCGGCACCTCGATCGTCTCGGTCACGTCGTCGGCGCGGACCTCCAGCAACACCCGGCCGCCCTCGACGGTGGCGGCGATCGTGCAGGCGCGCACGCCGTCGGCGCGCAGGAGGCGGGTCACCGTGGCGCGCAGGGCGGCGCGTGGGCGCGGCGGGATCGTCTCGGGAACACCCTGTCTGGGCAGCTCAAGGCGGGTCGGCACGCCCGCGGCCGACAGCAGCGTGGCGGCCGTCTCCAGCTCGGCGCGCAGCGACGGCTGCCGGTAGCCGCGCACCCGCCGCCTGGCCTCGGCCAGCGTGCGCCGCGAGTCGTCGGCGAGCCGCCCCAACTCCTCTGCCAGCCCTGCGTGACGAGCCGGCCCGATGTCATGCGGGCTGGGGGTGTCCGGAGGTGGTCTCAGAGGGGTGGGGGCCAGGGCCGCCGCCGCGCGTTCGCCGCGGGCGGCGATCGACTCCAGCGCGCCGCCGAGCGTACGGCGCAGATCGTCGTCGATGCGCCGCCGCTCCTGCGCGACCGCCTGCTGGGCCAGTTCCTCCCTGGCCGCCTGGAGCCGGGTCAGCGCCGCGGCGAGCCAGACGAGCAGCAGCAGCGCCCCGCCGCCGCACAACACCGAGAACGCCGGCCACGCCGCCGCCCGCCACGGCAGGCCCAGCAGCGACGCCACCGGCGCGGCCACCGCCACCAGGCCCACGAAGAACAGGTACGACCACGGCCCCGGCAGCACCAGCACCGCCGACACCGCGAGCCCCGCGTACGCCCGCGGCCACATGTTCCCGGCAAGCGGCGTCACGCCGAGCACGATGACGGCCATGGCCGCGAACGTCCACAGGCCGGCCGGCGGACGGCGCGCGTGGGCGGCGTACCAGACGTGGCGCAGGTGCAGGGGGAGGTAGGCGGCGGTCGCGGCCAGGCTCCACAGCCCGGTGCGGCTGCCGTTGCCCTCGTAGCCGAACGACAACGTCACCTGCAGCAGCGGCAGCAGGGAACTGCACACGACCGCGGCGACCGGCGCCAGCCGGACGACCCGGTCGGACCGCCAGAACCCCGCCACTTCGCCCACCGCCCGTCGACGTTCCCCGGCTGACCAGCGTAGGCGGCCGGGTCGGACGGCGGCGCGGCCGGACAGCCGGGGTCTGACCGGGGTGAGCGGGAGGGCCATGAGGGGAGCCCGTCCCGGCTCAGCCGTCGACGCGCGTGGTCGCGGACACGACGGGTCTGGCCATGGTCGGGCTCCGATCGGCTCGTGCAGGTCGGCCGGCTCGCCGGGCGAGGCCGCCGCCTTCCTCCGGGGGGTGTCGAAGGCATCAGCCTTCACCCGGAGGCCGGCGGCGAACAGATGCAAATGTCATCGCCTGGCCCGTGAATCCCGCCGGTTCAGCCCGTCCTGCGGATGGCCAGGCCGTGGTCGCCGCCGGCGGCGATGAACGTCAGCCCCGGCCCCCAGGCGTTCGGCCTCGGCGGCATCGGCACCGGGACGCCGGTGCCCGTCTGGCCGGAGTTGTACTGCCCCCAGCCTGTGGGCGGCTAGTTCACGCGGGTGACCCGGTTCAGGGCGGGAGCGGGCAGCGGGCTCTTGGCCCGGATGTAGGACTCGAACGCCTCGATGTCGCGCACCTTCTCCACCCGCTCGGTGCCCTCGGTCAGCACCGAGAAACCGTCGCCGCCGGTGGCGATGAAGGAGTTGGCGGTCAGGCGGTACTTCGCGGCCGGGTCGACGACGGCCCCGTTGAGCTTGACGGTGGCCGGGTCGATCTTGTCGCAGGCGGGCCTGGCGTTGTCGTAGGTGTAGGTGAGGCCCTGTGAGACGCCGAGCACGCGGGCGGTGCCCTGACCGCACCACTGCTGCTCCAGCAGCCGTTCGAGCTGGGCGCCGGTGAGCGTCATGGTGACGAGCATGTTGCCGAACGGCTGCACGCGCAGGGCCTTGCCGTGCGTCACCAGGTTCGACATCTCGTTGCCGGTGGGGTTGACGATCAGGTCGCCGCCGATGCCGCCGCCGTAGGGCGGCTGGACGGCGATCTGGGCGCCGCCGTTCTCGGCCGCGGAGGTGGCGAACAGGCGGGCGTCGGCCAGGGCGTGGCCGACGGTGGACTCGCCGGCGGCGTTGCGCTGGGCGGTGAGGTCGCGGGCGAGCAGGCCGACCGGCCGGTCCAGCAGCTTCTGCGCCTGCTCGTCGGTCTTGCGGCGCAGGGCGGCGATCCGGGCGTCGGGCTTGACGTCGTGGGTGACGGTGACGTTCTCGGCCTTGCTGGAGGTCGGGTTGCCGGTGGCCCGGTCGACGGTCAGGACGATCTTGGTGAGCTCGCGCGTGTGGGCGGACGTCTGCGTCACCGGAATGCCGTTGACCAGGCAGTTGTACGGGTTGTGCGTGTGCCCGGAGATCACGGCGTCGACCTCGGGGTCGAACTTCTGCACGATGTCCTTGATCGGCCCGGCCAGGTTGTTGCACTCGTTGGGCAGGCCGCCGCCGGTCTGCCCGCCGCCCTGGTGGATCAGGACCACGATCGTCCGCACGCCCTTGGCCTTGAGCTCGGCCGTGTAGGTGTTGACCGCCTCGGCCTCGTCGCGGCCCTCCAGCGGCTTGGTGGGGCCGGGGGCCTCGTTCAGCGCGTTCTTGAAGTCGACGCCGATGATGCCGACCTTGACGCCCTTGACCTCCTTGACGATGTACGGCGTCAGGGCGGGCTTGCCGGTGGTGGTGTCGACGATGTTGGCGCCCAGGTAGGGGAACTCGGCGCCCTTGAAGTTCGGCAGCGCGCACCCGTCGATCGGGTGGCAGCCGCCGTTCTCCATCCGGCGGAACTCGTCGATGCCCTCGTCGAACTCGTGGTTGCCGACGGCGGAGGCGTCCAGGCGCATCAGGTTGAGCGCCTGCATGCCCGGTTCGTCGTGCAGGGCGGTGGCGTTCATGGTGCTGGAGGAGTAGTTGTCGCCGGCCGAGAGCCGCAGCGTGCCGTTGGGGTTGTCGCGCTGGAGGCGGTCCATGTGGGCGGCCAGGTACTCGGCCCCGCCCGCCTCGACCGGCCCGGACGGCGTCATGGCGAAGCTGGTCGGGAAGCCGGAGTGGAAGTCGTTGAAGGCCAGTAACTGGATGTCCACGGCGTCGGCGCGGGCGGGCAGCAGGCTGGTGCTCCCGAGCACCAGCGCCAGGAGGAGGTTGCGCATGGCCATGAAAGTGACATAGTCCCAACGAGTCACACAAGAGGGAAATTTTCTAACATTGGATGTCGAATGTGAACTATTGACATAGCTTGCGGGAAGCGGGAGGGTTCCTCCCATGTCACCGATCCTGGCCAGAATCCGAGGGATCGAGCCCACCCTCACGGCCACCCACCGGCGCATCGCCGAGACGATCCTCGCCGAGCCCGCCACCGTGGCCGCCTCGACCATCGGTGAGCTGGCGGAGCGGTGCGGGACCTCGCTCACCACCGTCACCCGCTTCTGCCGGCAGCTCGGCCTGGCCGGCTACCCCGAGCTCAGGCTGGCCCTCGCCGCCGAACTGGGCCGCAACGACGCCACCCCGCGCGAGCAGGGCCTGATCGCCTTCTCCCCGGACGACCCGGCGAGCCTGGTGCTGCGCAGCCTCCTGTCCAGCGACATGCGCGCGATGGAGGAGACGGCGGCCCAGCTCGACCTGGCGGCCGTGGACCGGGCGGTGGACGCCCTGGTGCGGGCCCGGTTCATCGACTTCTTCGCGGTCGCCGGCAGCGCGGGGGTGGCCATGGACCTGCACCTGCGACTGCACGCCATCGGCCGGCCCGGCGCGCTGTGGACCGACGTGCACAGCGCCGTCTGCAGCGCCAACGCCCGCGACCGCAAGGACGTGGCGCTCGGCATCTCGCACTCGGGCACCACGGCCGAAGTCGTCGAACCGCTGGCCATCGCCAGGGAACGCGGCGCCACCACCATCGCGCTCACCAACTTCCCCCGCAGCCCGCTGGCCGAGGCGGCCGACATCGTGCTGACCACCGCCGCGCAGGACACCCCCTTCCGGGCCGGCGGGGTGGCCGCCCGTCACACCCAGATGCTCGTCCTGGACTGCCTCTACATCGGCGTCGTCCAGCGCACCCACGAGACCAGCAACCAGTTGCTCACCGCCGCCACCCACGCGGTCAGCAAGCACCGCCTGCCCCCACGCTAGGAGCCACCCATGCGCCTTGCCGCCGCCGCTGTCGCCTTGGCGATGGCGGTCACCGCCTGTGCCCCTTCGGCCACGACGAGTGCCGACCCCGGCAAGATCACCCTCTCGGTCTGGGGCTGGGGCCCCGAGGCCAACTACGACAAGATGTTCGCCGAGTACGAGAAGCTGAACCCCGGCATCGACGTCGACGCCCGCTCCTTCACCACGGCCACCGAGTACGACACCATCCTGTCCACCGGCCTGGCCGGCGACAGCGGCCCCGACCTGGCCTGGCTGCGCGCGGGCGCCAACCTGCAACCGCTGGTCGAGGCCGGCCGGCTGCTGCCGCTCGACACCAAGGACGTGCCCGGCCTGGCCGCCTACGACGAGAAGGTCCTGCGCTACGCCAAGGGCGACAAGGACGGCAAGGTGTACGGCGTGCCGTTCGCCGTCCAGACCCTCCAGGTGATCTACAACAAGAAGATCTTCGCGGACAACGGCCTCACCCCGCCGAAGACGTACGCCGAGATGATCTCGGCCGCCGACAAGCTCAAGGCCAAGGGCATCGTGCCGTTCGCCTTCGGCGGCAAGGACGACTGGATGCTGCCGGTCGTGGCCGCCATCTTCGGCACCGCCCACTGGGGCGGCGACACGTTCCTCGCCGACGTCAAGGCCAAGCGCAAGAAGTTCGCCGACCCGCGCTTCGTCGAGGGCATCGACCAGCTCAACAAGCTCAAGCCGTACTTCCCCGACGACATGGCCGGCGTCTCCTACACCGACGCGCAGATCCTGTTCTCCTCCGGCAAGGCCGCCATGTTCCCCGGCGGCCTGTGGGAGCTGAACTTCTTCGGCGAGAACGCCAAGGGCGTCGACCTGGGCGTCTTCACGCCACCCGTGCCCGACGGCGAGGGCGTCATGCCCGGCTTCACCGACGGCTCGTACGGCATCAATGTCAAGACCAGGCACAAGGCCGAGGCACTGAAGTTCGCCGCCTGGCTGGCCTCCAAGGACTACGGGCAGCTCTTCACCGACACCCTGCGCATCTTCTCCGCCGTGCCCGGCGTCACCCCCAAGGACCCCCTGCTCGGCGAGGTCTCCACCACCTTCGCCCAGCACGGCGGCACCTACTTCATGAACGAGTTCGCCTACGGCAACCCGACCTCGGCCACCGTGTTCTCCAAGGCGCTGCAGGAGATGCTGCTGGGCCGCATCAGCGCCAAGGAGGCCGCCGAGCAACTCGACAAGAGCGTGTCCACATGGCTCTAGCCACGCGGCGGGGATCGTCGTACGTCTTCCTGATCCCCGCCTTCCTCCTCTACTCGGCCTTCGTGGTCTATCCGCTGTTCACCGGGCTGACCTACAGCTTCTTCTCCTGGAAGGGCACACTGCGCGACCAGCCGGTCGGGCTGGGCAACTACGCGAACCTGCTGTCAGGCGCCTTCCTGGACCAGCTCCTGCCGGCTCTGGGGCACAACGTCCTGCTCTTCGCCGGCAGCATGGTGGTGCAGAACACGCTGGGCCTGGCCTTCGCGCTGGCGCTGTTCCGCGTACGGCGCGGCAAGCGGGCCCTGCAGACCATGTTCGCGCTGCCGTACCTGGTCAACCCGCTGGTCATCGGCTACCTGTGGACCCTGCTGCTCAGCCCCGCCTTCGGCCCGGTCAACGCGCTGCTCAAGCCGATGGGCCTGGCGATGCCGTGGCTGGGCGACCCCGGCACAGCGCTGCCGACCGTCATCCTGATCACCACCTGGCAGTGGGTGGGCTTCCCGATGCTGCTGTTCAGCGCCGCGCTCGGCGGCATCCCGCAGGAGTACGCCGAGGCCGCCAGAACCGACGGCGCCGGCTCCTGGCAGGTGTTCTGGCGCGTGACGCTGCCGCTGCTCAGGCCCGCCATGGCCACCGTCACCATCCTGAGCTTCATCGGCAGCATGGGCACCTTCGCCCTGGTCTACGCCCTCGGCGGCTCCAACGGCGCCCCGGCGGGCGCGACCGACGTGCTCGGCCTGCTGTTCTACCGGACCGCCTTCGCCTCGGGCGACGTCAACGCGCTGGGGACCTCCTCGGCGCTGGCGGTCTTCATGTTCACCTTCATCTTCGGCTCGACGCTCCTGCTCGAACGGGTCCTGAGGAGGAATCGATGAGGACCCCGCCCGGACGGGTCCCGAGGAGGACATCATGAGGGCTCTGGCGATCCGTGTCCTGCTGTGGGGCTACGCCGTCTTCTCCATGTCGCCGCTGCTCGTCATGCTGCTCAGCTCGCTCCGGCCGACCAGCGAGATCTTCGACCAGCCGCTCGGCTGGCCCAGCGGGCTCGGCAACTACGCCAAGGCGTGGACGGACGCCTCCTTCTCCACGTACGTGGTGAACTCGTTGATCGTCGTGGTCTGCTCGGTGCTGCTGGGGGCCATGGTCTCGTTGCTGGCGGCCTACCCGCTGGGGCGCCGGGAGTTCCGGGGGCGCGGGCTGTTCGCCGCCTACTTCGTCTCCGGCATGACGCTGCCCGCCCACCTGGGCGTGCTCCCGCTGTTCTACCTGCTGGAGAGCATGGGCCTGGTGGACTCGCTGGCCGGGCTGGTGCTGGTCTACGCGGCCGGGTCGGTGCCGTTCAACGTCTTCGTGCTGACCGCGTTCTTCCGCCAGCTCCCGCACGAGCTGGACGAGGCCGCCGCCCTGGACGGCGCGGGGCCGTTCGCCACCTTCTGGCACGTGATGCTGCCGCTGGTACGGCCCGCGCTGGCGACCGTGGTGGTCTTCCAGTTCGTGCCGATCTGGAATGACTTCTTCTACCCCCTGGTCCTGATGCGGGACGAGAGCAAGCTGACCCTGCCGGTCGGCCTCACCCACTTCTTCGGCCAGTTCCAGAACGACTGGGGCACGCTCTTCGCCGGCCTGGTGATGACGACGATCCCCCTGGTCGTGCTCTTCATCCTGGCCACGCGCCAGATCGTCGCCGGGCTGACCGCCGGCATGAACCGTTGAGGACAGTTTTGATGGATCTTGTGATGGCCTTCGCCGACGAGGCACGCTCCCGATTGGACCGCCTGACGGCCGAGCAGTTGCCCGCCATCAGGCGCGCGGGCACGCTGATCGCCGCGACCGTGCGCGCCGGGGGCGTCCTGCACGCCTACGGCACCGGGCACTCGGAGGCGGTGGCGCTGGAGGTGGCCGGACGCGCGGGCGGGCTGATCCCGACCAACCGGCTCACCCTGCGCGACCCGGTGGTGCTGGGCTCGGCCGATCCCGGCGAGTTCGACCCGCTGGCCGAGCGCGACCCGCTGACCGCGCGCCAGGTCCTGGCCCTGCACACGGTGGAGGACGCCGACGCGTTCGTGATCGCGTCCAACTCCGGCGGCAACGGCTCGACCGTGGAGATGGCCCGGCTGGTCAAGGAGCGCGGGCTGCCGCTGATCGCGATCACCTCGCTGGCCCATTCGACCGCGATCACCTCGCGCCATCCGTCGGGGGAGCGGCTGTTCGAGCTGGCCGACATCGTGATCGACAACCTGGCCCCGTACGGCGACGCCGTCCTGCCGACCGAGCACGGCCCGGTCTGCGGCATCTCCTCGATCACCTCGGCGCTGATCGTGCAGCTCATGGTGGCCGAGGCGATCGGCGAGCTCCAGGCGGACGGCCTGGTCCCGCCGGTCTACCTGTCGGCCAACATCCCCGGCTCGGACGCGCACAACGACGCCCTCGTGGCCCGCTACGCCGGCCGGATCAGGACGGGCGCGCTGTGAGCCTGACGATCGCCGCCTTCTGGCCGCCCCCGCCGCACGAGACGACGGCCGCCCGCTACCGGGAGATCGCCGAGGCCGGGTTCGACCTGGTCATCACCGGCAACTACCTCGGCGACCGGGTCATCCTGCGGCACGCCCTGGCCCTTGCCGAGGAGGCCGGGCTGGGCGTGCTGGTCGCCTCGGACCCGCGCGTGGACGTCCTCATGCGCGACCTGGACGTGGACCCGGCGCCGCTGATCGCCCGGGTCGTCGAGGAGTACCGCCCGTTCCGCTCCTTCCGCGGCGTCGGGCTCATGGACGAGCCGGTGGCCGAGCAGTTCCCGCGGGTGGCGGCCGGGGTCGCCGCCGTGCGGGCGGCCGGCGCGTTCGCCTACGTCAACCTGCTGCCGGGGCACGCCACCGGCCCCTACGACGCGTACGTGGGGGACTTCGCCCGGCTGGTCCGCCCGGACGTGCTCTCCTTCGACCGTTACCCGTTCCTGGCCGACGGGTTCGACGAGGGCTACCTCGCCGACCTGGCCACCGTACGGGAGCACGCCCGCAGGGCCGGGCTGCCCGCCTGGATGCACGTGCAGACGCTGGCCTACGACGGCCACCGCGAGCCGTCGGCCGCCGAGCTGGCCTGGCAGGTCAACACCGCCCTGGCCTACGGGTACACCGGCATCCAGTACTTCACCTACTGGACGCCCGACCCGGCACGCGGCGAGGGCTTCCGGCCGGGGCTCATCGGCGGGGACGGCGTGCCGACCGAGCGCTACGGCATCGTGCGCGACCTCAACACCCGCTGGTTGCGCCCGGTGGCGGCCGAGCTGACCGGGTGGACGTCGGTCGAGCACGCCGGCGACGTCCTGGTGGGCCACTACGGCGAGGGGCGGCGGTTCGTCTGCAACGCCCGCTTCGACGGGCCGACGGAGGTCACACTCGACGGGATCACGCAGGCGTTCGACCCGGCGAGCGGCTCCTACCAGGCGTGCGGCGCCACCTTCACGCTCGCGCCCGGCGCGGCGCGGCTGGTCCGGTGATGCTCTTCGCCGGCGTGGACGCGGGCGGCACCACGACCCGCGCCGCCGTCCACGCGGCGGACGGCACCAGGCTGGGGCACGGCACCGCCGGCCCCGGCAACCCCGCCGCGCACGGGCCCACGGCGGCCCGCGTGGCGATCGGCCAGGCCCTGCGGCGCGCGCTCGACGGCCTGGACCCGCGGTCGGTGGCCGCCTCGGTGGCCGGCGTCGCGGGCGGGGACGACTCCTTCGCCGCGACGCTGGCCCGGACCTGGGCCGAGTGCGGCCTCGGCGCGCCGCCGCGCATGGTGGGCGACGTCGAGGTCGCCTACGCGGCCGGGACCGCAGCGCCGTCCGGCACGCTGCTGCTGGCCGGGACGGGGGCCGCGGCGGCCCGCTTCTCCGGCCGGGCGGTGACGGCGGTGGCCGACGGGCTCGGCTGGCTGCTCGGCGACGAGGGCGGCGGCTTCTGGATCGGCCGGGCGGGGGTGCGCGCGGCCGTCCACACCCTGGACCGCTCTCAGGAACGCGCCCGCGACAGCGTCCGTGACTGCACCCGCGACAGCGCCCGGGACAGTGTCCGGGCCAGGCTCCGTGACAGCCCTCAGGACCGCGGGCTGGATCGCGGTCTGGACCCGAGCCCGGCGTTCGGGCCGCTGGTGGAGCTGGTGAGCGCGCACTTCGGCGTGGCGGGTGAGCCGCGGCGCCGGGCCGACCGCATCGTCCGGCTGGCGCAGGCCGACCGGATGCTCGTGGCCGCCGCCGCGCCGCTGGTGTCGCGGGCGGCCTCCGCCGGGGACGAGGACGCGGCCGGCATCGTCGCCGAGGCCGCCCGGCGGCTGACCGCCACGGCTGCCCGGCTGCCCGGCGACGGGCCGCTGGTGCTGGCGGGCGGCGTCCTGACCACGGACGGCCCGGTCCGCGCCGCCGTCCTGGCCCGGCTGGCCGGGCGGCAGGTGACGACCGCCCGCGACGGCACGGCCGGGGCGTGCTGGCTGGCCGCCCTCGACCGGCTGGGCGAGCGGGCCGTCCACGAACGGTTCATCGCCTCCGGCGGATGATGACCTGACAGGACGCTCTCAGGGCTCGACGGTCAGGCGGACGCTCACCACGTCCCCCACGGCGAGCCCTTCGGCCGTGCGCACGCCCGCCTTGACCGGCACGAGGTAGCGGCCGTCCTTGGGGAACAGCGACGTGCGCCACCGCGTCGCGCGGATCTGGGCGGTGACGGGGATCATGCCCCAGCCGTAGCTCACCGAGCCGGCCGTCATCGCCAGGTCCTGGCATTCCTCGTCGGGGACGGTGACGAAGTGCCAGGGCGCGGGCCCTCTCCAGAACCACACCTCGCCGCTGAATTCCATCTGCATCGGCCCAGGATAGAAGCGCCCCTCCGGCCCCGGCAGCCCCGCGCGGCCGGACCGGCCTCAGCCGGGCGGCTCCACGGCCGGACCCTTGGTCGGGCCCGTCTCAGCCGGGTGGCTCCTCGGCCGGGAACAGGATCGGGCTGACCAGATGGCGGGTGCGCTCGGGCGCGGGCGGGTTGCCGATCCTGGGCACGAGCGCCGCGCGCAGGTCGGCGATCAGGGCCGCGCGCTCGTCGGGGCTGAGCCAGATCGCGTGCTGGCGGTAGCCGACCAGGTCGGCGGCCGGATCGGCCTGGTCGCGGTCGAGGTAGGCGTTGAACTCGGCCAGCAGCGTCGCCATGGCCACGGCGAAGGCGCGGCGGTGGTCGTCCGGGGAGGCCGCGGCGGCGGTCTCGGCGTCGACGGCCGCCCGCGCCGGGCGCAGCCGGTACCGGCGCTCGACGGCCCCGCGTACGCGCTGCTCGCCCTCCACGTCGAGCAGCCCGCTCTCGGCCAGCAGGCCGACGTGCCGGTAGACGGTGGCCTTGGACACGTCGGGCAGCAGGTCGCACAGGCCGGAGGTGGTCAGCGTGCGGCCGCCCGACATGGCGTGCACGATGCGCAGCCGTACGGGGTGCAGAAGCAGGTCCACCGTGTCCATGGACGTACGATCTCACACCTGCTACCTTTCTCAAACCTGAGAAAGGAAGAGACCATGACCAACCACGCCCTGGACACCCCGCCACTGGGCCGCCTGTACGACGTCGCCGGCCGCCGGATCATGGTGCACCGCTCGGGCGCCGGCGGGCCGCCCGTGGTGTTCCTGCCCGGTGCCGGAGCCGTCGGCCTGGACTACCTCAACGTGCACGACCGCGTCGCCGAGCTGACGACCAGCGTGCTCTACGACCGGGCGGGCACCGGCTGGAGCGAGCCGGTCGAGCTGCCCCGCACCGCGGCCGAGGTCACCGACGAGCTGCGCGAGACGCTGACGGCGGCGGGCGTGCGCGGCCCGTACGTGCTGGCCGGTCACTCCATGGGCGGCGCCTACGCGCGCCACCACGCCCGCCGCTTCCCCGGCGACGTCGCGGCACTGCTGCTGCTCGACCCCTTCCACGAGGACATGGCCGCCCGCGCGCCGCGGCAGGCGCGCGAGATGCTCGACCAGATGAAGGACCAGGCGCTCCCGGAGCCGACGCCGGAGCAGCTCGACGCCGCGCGACCGGCCGTCACCCGGCTGCTGGCCGCCTGGCCGGACGGCGCGCGCGAGGCCCTGGTCGACCATCACATCTCCGCCTGGCGTACCGGCTGGCTGGAGGGCCGCAACCTCTACGACCAGGTCTCCGAGGAGTTCAGGACCGCGCCGCCGGACCCCGACGTGCCGGTGATCGTGCTGTCGGCCATGGGGGCGGACGCCACCCAGTCCCAGCTCTGGCCCGAGGACGTGCTGCGCGAGATCAACGCCGGCAAGCTCGCCCTGCACGCCGAACTGGCGGCCTCCTTCCCGCGCGGCGAGCACCGCGTGCTGGACGACGCCGGGCACGGCTGGCTGCACGAGGAACGGCGGGACGCCGTGCTCCAAGCCCTGGCCGACCTGCTGCGGGCCCTGTGAGGCTCAGGGCCGCAGCGCCTTGAGCGTCAGGTCGACCAGCGCGTCGGCGTACTGCGGGGTGAGCGGGCCGGAGCGCAGCAGCCAGCGCTGGTAGAGGGGGGCGTAGAGCAGTTCGAGCGCCAGGTCGAGGTCGGCGTCGGCGGCGATCTGCCCCGCCCGCTGGGCGCTGCGCAGGCGGGCCTTCTTGGCCTCGTCGACCGGGCCGGCCAGTTTCTCCCGGTATTGGGCGGCCAGCTCGGGGTCGCCCACGATCTCCAGGTTGAGCGCCCTGATCGGCGCCTCGAAGCCTGGGTCGGCGAACTCCGCCACGGTGGCCCGCATGACGGCCTTCAGGTCGGCCTCGATGTCGCCCGTGTCGGGCAGCACCACACCCTGGTCGCCCTCGCTCAGCGCGAGGAAGGAGTCGAAGACCACGGCACCCTTGGAACGCCACCACCGGTAGATCGTCTGCTTGCCGACGCCGGCCCGCGCGGCGATCGCCTCGACGGAGACCTTGGCGTATCCCACCTCGGACACCAGCTCCCTGGCGGCTTGGAGGATCGCCTGCCGGGAGCGCTCGCTGCGGCGCGCGGGATCGGGCTTCTTCACGCCGGTCATCATACACCCTAAACGAGACGATACGGTTCGTCTTGACAGACGGTGGTCCTTGATGGACACTGACAGACCTATGACGAGACGAACCGTCTCGTCTTGAACGAATGAGGAGGCGAGAGCGCATGCGCGTTTGGTTCATCACGGGCGCGTCCCGAGGGCTGGGCCGGGCGTTCACGGAGGCCGCCCTGGACAGGGGCGACCGGGTCGTGGCCGCCGCCCGCGACGTCGGGCCGCTGGCCGAGCTGGAGACCCGGTACCCGGGCGCTCTGGTGCGCCTGCCGCTCGACGTCTCCGACCGCGCGGCGGTGCGGGCGGGCGTGGAGAAGGCGGCGGCCGCGTACGGCCGGCTCGACATCGTGGTCAACAACGCCGGCGGCCTGCTGTTCGGCATGCTGGAGGAGGCCACGGAGGAGCAGATCAGGGCCCACTTCGACGTCAACCTGTTCGGCGCGATCTGGGTCACCCAGGCGGTGCTGCCGTACCTGCGCGCCCAGGGGTCCGGGCACATCCTCCAGGTGACGTCGATGGCCGCGGGCGGCGGCGTCGCCGCGGTCGGCCTGTACGCGGGGGGCAAGTCGGCGCTCGACTCGATCACGCAGGCGCTGGCCATGGAGGCCGAGCCGTTCGGCGTCAAGGTCACCAACCTGCAGATGGGCGGCTACGACACCGGCCTGTTCACGCTGGGCACCACGGCCACCGAGCCCGACCCGGTCTACGACGGGCTGCGGGCCGAGCTGGCCGCCATGTGGGGCGAGGACGCCGGCCCGCCGGCGGCCAACGCCGCGCCCGTCGTCATGGAGCTGGTGGACCTGCCCGAGCCGCCGCGCCGGCTGATCGTCGGCAGCCGCTCCTACGACCTCGTCCAGCAGATGGACGAGGCCCGCGGCGCGGAGTACCGCGCCTGGGAGCACCTCAGCCGCAAGGCCGACGGCTGACCCGCCTCTTGGAAGCGGCCCGCGACACGCCTCTGACCTGCGGTGATGGCGACCGAGAGGCCGGGGCGGGGCGGAAGTGGGCCGGGGCTTGTCGTGGTTCCGGCACAATTGCGGGTGTGCGAGTCGGATTGCTTGGGCCGTTCGAGGTCCGGAACCCTGAAGGAACCACGGTCGAGGTTCCGGGCGTCCGGCTGCGTGCGTTGCTCGCCGCCCTCGCCCTGGAGCCCGGCCGGATCGTGACGCGTGCGCGGCTGGTCGACTGGATCTGGGGGGCGCGGCCGCCCGCCGACGAGATCAACGCCCTTCAGGCGCTGGTGTCCAGGTTGCGCAGGTTGCTGCCCGAGGGCGTGATCGAGGCCGAGTCCGGCGGCTACCGGCTGGCCGTGCCGCGCGAGGCGGTCGACGTGTGCCGGTTCGAGCAGCTGATCGTCCAGGCCCGCTCCGCCGAGCCCGCCGACCGGGCCGACCTGCTGCGCTCGGCCCTTGAGCTGTGGCGTGGCGCCCCCATGTCCGACATCGTGATGCAGGACAGCGACACCTTCGACGCCGTGGTCACGCGGCTCGACGACCTCCACGTCGACGCGATCGGCGACCGGGTCGAGGCCGACCTCCGGCTCGGCCGGGGCGCGGAGCTGGTCTCCGAGCTGACGGGGCTGGTGGCCGCGTACCCGCTGCGTGAGGGGTTCGTGGCGGCGCTGATGCGGGCGCTGGCCGAGGCGGGCCGCGGCAACGAGGCGCTGACCGTCTACCAGCGCACCCGCGAGCGGCTGGCCGAGGAGCTGGGCGCCGACCCGTCGGCCGAGCTGTCGGCGCTGCACACCGCGCTGCTCCGCGGCGAGCTCGGAGAGCGGGCCGACAACCGCAGGACCAACCTGCGCGCCGAGCTGACGAGCTTCGTCGGCCGGCACGACGACGTCGCCGCGGTCGCCGGTCTGGCCGCCAGGTACCGGCTGGTCACCCTGACGGGGGCGGGCGGCTCCGGCAAGACCCGGCTGGCCACCGAGACCGCCCGTACGATGCTCGCCGAGCTGCCCGACGGCGCCTGGCTGGTCGAGCTGGCCCCCGTCCGGGCCGGCGGCGAGCTGGCACAGGCCGCCCTCACCACGATCGGCCTGCGTGACCAGGGGTTGCTCGGCGGCGCGCGGGGCGGCGACCCGATGGACCGGCTCATCACCGCGATCCGCGACCGCGCGATCCTGCTGATCCTGGACAACTGCGAGCACGTCGTCGAGGCCGCCGCGGCCTTCGCCGACCGGCTCCTGGGCGAGTGCCGCGGCCTGCGCGTCCTGGCCACGAGCCGCGAGCCGCTCGGCATCACCGGCGAAGTGTTGTGGCAGGTCGAGCCGCTCACGCTGCCCACCGAGGGGGCAGCGCCCGCCGAGACCGGGGCCTCGCCCGCGGTGCGGCTGCTGCGCGACCGCGCCGACCTGGTGCGCAAGGACATCGGCTCCGACGCGCCCACCCTGGCGGCCATGGCGCGCATCTGCCGGGCGCTCGACGGCAACCCGCTGGCCATCGAACTGGCCGCGGCCCGGCTGCGCACGATGTCCGTCGACCAGCTCGCCCGCCGCCTCGACGACCGCTTCCGCCTGCTGACCAGCGGCAGCCGTACGGCGCTCGCCCGGCACAAGACGCTGCGCGCGGTCGTCGACTGGAGCTGGGACCTGCTGAGCGAGGCCGAGCGCGGCGTGCTGCGCCGGATGTCGGTGTTCTCCGGCGGGGCGAGCCTGGAGGCGGCCGAACGCGTCTGCGGCGACGAGTCCTTCGCCGGTGAGCAGGTCTTCGACGTGCTGACCGCGCTGACCGAGAAGTCGCTGCTGATCACCGACGACGAGGGCGCCCCGCGCTACCGGCTGCTCAACACCATCAGGGAGTACGCCGCCCACCGGCTCGCCGAGGCGGGGGAGGCCGAACGGGCCCGGCGGGCGCACCTGGCCTACTTCACCGAGCTGGCCGCGACCGCCGACCCGCACCTGCGCCGGGCCGAGCAGCTGGAGTGGCTGCTCGTGCTCGACGCCGAGCACGACAACATCATCACGGCCGTGCGCGGGGCGATCGCCGAGGGGTGGGCGCACGAGGCGATGCGCCTGGTCGGAGCCGCCGGCTACTACTGGTTCCTCGGCGGCCACCGGGCCGAGGGCGCCGAGCTGAGCGTCGCCGCGGCCTCGCTGGAGGGCGAGGTGCCCGACGAGGTGCGGGCGATGGCGTCCCTCATGGTGACCATGTTCCTGACCTCGGGTGTCGGCGGCGACCAGTTCCAGGCGCGGGAGTGGATCCAGGAGGCCCACCGGCTGACCTTGAGCAGCGGGTCTCGTCACCCGCTGCTCGGGTTCGCCGCGCTGTTGGAGCGTACGCTGCAGGGCCCGGCGGCGTTCCTGCCCGCGTTCGAGCCGCTGATCGCCGACGCCGACCCGTGGGTGCGGGCGCAGGCCAGGCTCACCCGCGGGCGGTTCCGGCTCACGCTCGGCGCCGACGAGACCGACGTCGACGTCGACGCCGAGACCGCGCTCGCCGAGTTCCGCGCGCTGGGCGACCGCATGGGCATCTCCCTCGCGCTGACGTTCCTGGCCGACCGGCTGGCCATGCGCGGGGACTTCGTCCGCGCCTGCGAGTGTTACGCGGAGGGCGCCGTGGCGCTGACCGAGGTGGGCGCGACCGAGGACGTCGTGGGCGTGCGGGCGCGGCAGGCCCAGCTCCACTGGATGCTCGGCGACGAGCGGAGCTGGGGGGGGGGGGGGGGCCCGGGGGGGCGGGCCCCCCCCCCGCGGGGGTGGGCCGGCGGCCCGGGCGCGGCCGGGGGGCACAGGGGGCGCCCCCGC
>NZ_JBEYTJ010000011.1:76993-283590 GCF_040642995.1 Nonomuraea sp. NPDC047529
CCTGCCCCCGTGGATGCTCGGCGCCGCGCGCCGCTGCGCCGGGCCCAGGGCCGCGGCGCAGCGGCACGCCGACGGGATCGTCTGGCCGGACTCCCTGGCCGAGCTGGCGCTCAAGCAGGCGCAGCTCGCCCACTGGCGCGGCGAGCCGGACAAGGTGCGCGAGCACCTGGCCTCGGTGCAGGAGCTGCTGGGGGGCACGGAGATGGTCAGCTCGGTACGCGCCAAGATCATGGACCTGTACGGCTACCTCACCGACGACGTCGAGCAGGCCCGCGCGCACCGGCGGCAGGCGTTCGAGGCGGCGATGGAGAACATGTACCCGCCCACGATCGCCGAGTCGCTGGTCGGGATCGCCGACGTCGCGCTGCGCGAAGGCCGGTACGAGCAGGCCGCGCGGCTGATCGCGGCGAGCGACGCGGTACGCGGCACCCCGGACCGCTCCCTGCCGGACGCCGCCCGCATCGCCGAGGAGACACGCGAACACCTCGGCGAGACCGCGTTCGCCGAGGCCACCCTCGACGGCCGCCGACGAGACCTCCGCGAACTGGCGGAGATCACCCTCACCCGCTGACCCGTCCGGACTGGCGCAGGCTCAGGTGAGGCGTGGGCAGTTCGGGGTGAGGTGTCGGCGGTGCCGGTTCCGTGGAAGGGCAGGGGAAGGCGCGGTGCGGCAGCCACGTCATCGGGCTCGTGCCGGTCGCCGCCCGCAGGGTGCGGTGGAAGCCGGGACCGTCCGCTGAGCACTCCGGCTTCGTGCCGAGACGGCCGGTCCGGAGTCGACGGGATCCCGGCGTTCGCTCTGCGCCGGGAGGACAGTCGGGTCGCGGCCGCCCTCGCACCCTGACCTGCTCCGCCGCGCTCAGGACCGGCTGTTCACGCCCACTCGCTGCCGAGCAGCCGTTCCAGCTCGGCCTGCGTCCGGCCCGGGTCGTAGCCGGGGACGGCCTCGCGCATGAGGTCGTGGGTGCGCCGCCGGCCGTCGGCGGCCGCCGCCCGTACCGCCGCGAGCGTCTCCTCGGCCAGGTCGTGGCCGCCCAGCCGCAGGGCGCGCTGGTCGTAGCGCACGTCGAGGACGCGTCCGTCCGCGTCGACGGTCACCCGCACATGGCCCGACGGCCCCTCGCCGGTGCCGATGACGGCCCGCAACTCCTCCTGCGCCGACTCCAGCCAGGCCAGCATGCGCTCGCCTCGTCGGGCGGCCTCGTCCAGCTCGCGTTCGCTGATGTTGGCGGGGTCGATCTCCGGCCCGAACACGCTCGGCCTCCTAGTAAAGGTCGTTGATTGCCTGCTCGACCCGCGCACGTACGAAGGTCTCGTCCAGAGGCGCCGGCACGGCGACGGTGGTGTCCCGCACCCCGTCGGCGATCTGCCGTGCCTGCCGCGCGGCGTCGTCCTGCGCGGCCCGCAGCACCTCGGCGGTCTTCCTGCCGAGCGCGGCCTCGTCGAGCCGCAGCGCCCGCGGGTCGATGCGCAGGCGGGTGGGGACGCCGTGGCCGTCGGCGGACGCCTCGACCAGGCCGTCGTCGCTCTCCGCGCGGCCCTCCACCTGATCGATGGACGCGCGGGCGTCGTGCAGCGCCTGGATGGCGCGGCGGCTCTGGGCGACGTACTGGTGCAGGTACTCGGCGTCGTCCTCCGGCGCTGGTGAACGCATGTCGACCTCCGACAGCCAATCGAGTGAACGTTCAGTGTAGAGGTAAACGTCTGTGACGGAATTGACTGGATATGCTTTCTGGACATGACGGGATTTGAGATCGCCACGGGGGCGCTGGGACGGGACGGCACGTACGTCACCGGTCATGGGGCGAACTACGACGCCGCGGTCATGCGGCTGCGGCAGCGGGGGAGCGGCGCCCGCACCTTCGGCGGCGACGGGCTGTTCGCCACCATCATCGCCTCCTACAACGAATGCCTGCAGACCTCGCTCGACGCGCTGACGGGGATCGGCGGGCAGATCGCCGAGACGGGCGAAGGACTGCGTACGGTGTCGAGGAACACCCAGGCGGCGGAGAGCGCCACCATCGAGAGCCTCGAGAGCCCTGCATGGCGGTGACTCTCGACCCGCAGGTGGCGGGCTTCCTCAACCTCATCGGTTTCCCCTGGCCGAACGACAACGAGGACGAGTGGCGTCTTGAGGCGGACGACTGGCGCGTCGTCATCGCCGCGTCGGACAGCCAGGGGGCGGCGGCCGGCGAGACGATGCGCAGCGCGCAACAGGTCTACCAGGGCGACTCGGCCACACACCTGGCGAGCCACTGGAACCAGGTCGGCGACGGCGGCGGCCACATCTCCCAGGCCGCCTCCGCGGCGAAGGTCGCTCCGGCCGTCCTCGACGGCACCGCGAACGTGGTCAGCGCGGTCAAGCTGGCCGTGGGCACGCAGGCCGCCTACGGACTGACCGTCGCCACCCAGGCGTTGCTGTTCGGCGGCGCGGCGGGCGGCATGCTCGCCCTGGCACGCATGCAGATGACCCGCCACGCCGTGGGCAAGGTGGCGATCGAAGGCGCCGAGGGCACCGCCAGGGGGCTGGCCCCGGTGCTGAGTGGCCGGGTGACCGAGAAGATGCGCCGCATCATGAAGGAGATGGAGAGGCGGCCGCACGCCCGCGACGGCATGCTCCAGATCCGGCGCAGACGCGGCGGCGGTGGCGGTGGCAACAAGGGCGGGAAGGGCGGCGGCTACGACCCGAACGCCTCGGCGAGCTACGACTCGGCCGCGCAGCGCATGCACGGCAGGTTGCCCGACAGCAGCGACGTCAGCAAGATGACACCGGAGCAGGCCAGGCAGGCGGCGGCGGAGGTCAAGGACAGCATCCTGACGCGGAAGATGAACGAGGCCCGGCTCGGCCGGGACCCCGGCCACGCCGCCCGGCTGGAGAACGAGCAGAAGCTCCTGAACGACCTTGAGCGCAAGGCCAACGAGGGGAAATAACGCGAGATGCAGACACAGACGGGCGACGACCTGATGGCGCGCATCCTCGCCCGCCCCATCGACGACGAGGCTCTCGGCCAGGCCGCCAACGACCTGCTCGACGAGCTGTTCGGCGGCTATCCCGTCGAGAACCTGCGCATCCTGCTGCGCAGCGGCGACGACGACGCCGTGCAGACCGGGGCCTGGCTGCTGTCGGAGCTGGGCGAGCAGGCCGCGCCGCTGCTGGACGAGGTCCCCCGCCTGCTGGCCCACCCGCGGCACCAGGTGCGCTTCCACGCCGTGGAGTTCGTGCTGCTGGCCGCGGACGAGCGGCACGCCGACCTCATCGCCCAGACCCTCACCCTGAGCCGGGCCTCCGACACCTCCATCCGCTGGAAGCTCCTGAGCTTCCTGGCGGCGGCCTCGACCGATCAGCTCATGGCGGGGCTGTCCCGGCTGGCCGACCCCGAGGTCGGGCGGCTCACGGCCGGGCTGATCGCGTCCGACATCGAGGATCCCGACCCGGGCGAGGTCGTCGCCGCGCTGGAGGGCGACGACCCGATGGCCCGCCTGTTCGCCGCGGCGATCGCGACGCGCATGGCCGAGGACGACGCGGCGCTGCTGCGTCTCGCCGCCAGGGTGGGTGACGAGGAGGTCAGCTCGTTCGCGCAGTGGCAGCTCATGAGACTCCAGGAGTAGCGCCTGGACATGGCCTGACATTTGAGCATCGGCCTACTCAGCCGAGCAGAAGGTGACCTACACCGTGCCGTGCGCGGTCACCACCGCCCACACCCCCCGCCTGTCGCTCGCCGTGGAGGGCACGCCGTCGGCCGGCGCGGGTGAGACGCTCACCTACACCGTCACCTACCGCAACACCGGCTCCGCCCCGGCGACCGGCGTGATCCTCACCCTGGACGCGCCCGACGGAGTCACCCCGCGCAGCCTGCCCGCCCACGCCACGGCCGAGGCTCTGCTGACCTCGATCAACCTCAACCTCAGCCCACGCTACTGACCCGGTACGGGGAACGGCGGCCGCGACGGCGTCGCGGCCGCCGTTCCCTGCCGGACGCACGCCCTGTGCCGCCTGCCGCAGCGGCTCGGCCGGCCGCCTGCCCTATGGCGATAAATACTGACTTTCTGCTGTTTACCACGTTATTGACCTCTTGTGGTTCATCAACTCAAATGCAGGTGACCCCATTCACCGCCCGCCTGCGCAAAGGAGCGACCAGATGAGACGCAACGCC
The DNA here is from genome assembly GCF_040642995.1 of Nonomuraea sp. NPDC047529. Lineage (NCBI taxonomy): Bacteria > Bacillati > Actinomycetota > Actinomycetes > Streptosporangiales > Streptosporangiaceae > Nonomuraea > Nonomuraea sp. NPDC047529. Next base: position 81,148 of record NZ_JBEYTJ010000011.1, read on the forward strand.
GCGTTAGCCCTGGTCACGAGTGCCGTATGTGTGCTCGTGGCCACTTCGGTCCCCGTCCCGGCGAACGCCTCCAGGAGCGATCCCGCCGACCTCCTGGTGAAGGCCAGGCCCGCGCTGCTCCACAGCTCACCCAAGGACACCTACGTACGGCAGGGTGTGATCGAGGGGCAGGGCGGCCTGCGCTACACGACCTACACCCGCACGTACGCGGGGCTGCCCGTCTACGGCGGCGACTTCGTCGTGGTCAGCGGCGCCACCGGCGAGGTCCTGAGCACCTCCGTCTCCCAGGACAGCCCCCTGGACCTGGCCACCACGCCCAGGCTCGGCCCCGCCGACGCGATCCGGGTGGCCCGGAGCCAGCTGCCCCAAGTCTCCTCGGTCACCACGCCCCGGCTGCTGGTCATGGCCCAAGGACGCGGCCGGCTGGCCTACGAGGTGGTCGTCCAGGGCGCCGCCAACGGCAGGGAGAGCAAGCTGCACGTCTTCGTCGACGCGCTGACCGGCGCGGTCGCCGAGAAGTCCGACGAGGTCCGGGCGGGGGTGGGCAACAGCTACTACAACGGCAACCCGGTCACCATCGGCACCACCGGGTCCGGCGCCACCTTCTCCATGGTGGATCCGGTACGGCGGGGCGTGCGCTGCGGCGGCCAGAACGGCGCCGCCTACACCGGGCCCGACGACTTCTGGGGCAACGGCTCCGGCACCAGCTTCGAGACCGCCTGTGTCGACGTGCTCTTCGCGATCGACACCGAGTGGGACATGCTGAAGAACTGGCTGGGACGCGTCGGCTTCAACGGCCTCGGCGACGGCTACCCCGCCCGCGTCGGCCTGAACGACGTCAACGCCTATTGGACCGGCTCCTACGCCTCCTTCGGCCACACCTCCGACTACCAGCGCCAGCTCACCTCGATGGACGTCGTGGCGCACGAGTACGGACACATCGTCTTCGCCACCACGCCCGGCATCGACCTAGGCGACAACGAGAAGGCCATACTCAACGAGTCCACCGGCGACATTCTCGCCGCGCTGACCGAGCAGTACGCCAACGAGCCCGCCGCCTTCGACCCGCCCGACTACATCGTCGGCGAGGAGATCAACATCACGGGAAGCGGCCCGCTCCGCTACATGTACAAGCCGTCGCTGATGCCCGGTGACCCCGACTGCTTCACCAGCGCGGTGCCGACGATGCTTCCCCAGATCGGGGCCGGGGTCCAGAACCACTGGTTCTACCTCCTGGCCGAGGGCACCAACCCGACCAACGGCCAGCCGCCCAGCCCGACCTGCAACTCCTCCACCATCGTCGGGCTCGGCGCGCGCAAGGCCGGCCAGATCTACATGGGCACGCTGCTGCGCAAGACCACTTCCTGGCCGCACACCGCGGCCCGCCGAGCCTCGATGCAGGCGGCGCTGGACCTGTTCCCCGGCTCGTGCCTGGAGTACAACACGGTCAAGGCCGCGTGGAACGCCGTGCGCGTGCCCGCCCACGGCGGCGAGCCGTACACGTGCGAGTTCTCGGTCGGGGTCGCCCCCGATACGGTGACCGTACAGCCCGGCCAGCAGGTGAGCGTCACCGTCAGCAGCAGCACCGTCTCGCGCGCTCCGCAGCAGATCTCACTGGTCGCCAAGGGGCTTCCGGCAGGTATGACGGCCTCCTTCAGCCCGGCGAGCATCACCACCGGCGCGACGTCCACGCTGACCTTCACGGTCGCCGCGAGCACCGCGCCCGGAACCTACACGATCACGGTGCTGGCCGACGGCGTCGCCGTCGACCACACGGCCACCGTCACCCTGACCGTGATGCCATGAGCCGATGATCTTGCTGCCAGGGTGCCGGACACCCTGGCGGCGACGCGCCCGTGTGAGCTGTCGAGGACGCGGCGCCTGCGTCAGCAGTTGAGGGCGACGGTGGACCGGGGCCTGCCCGAGCCGGGATCCAGGGCCACGGGGAACGTGCGCCCGTCGCCCACCCGGATCTCGATCGAATTCGGCCCCGTCCAGCTGACCGAGTCGAAGCCGTCGTCGGGGTCGTCGTCGTCGTTGAGGCAGCCGAGATCCCACTCCCTGCTCAGCAACCCGCCGTCCCTGCGCACGCTGAGCCATGTCACCGTGTCGGGCCCGAGCCCCGCCATCGACTTCTGCAGCCTGATCCGGTACGGATCCGGCCCGTCGACGAAGCCGGCCTCCTCGGTGGAGGTGAACGACAGGATCAACAGCCCCCCGAGCATCGCGACGGTCGCGACCAGCCCGGCGACGATGCCGATGAGGAGGCGCAGCCACCTCCATCGCAGCCCGGCGGCGGCCCACGCCATCAGGAGGCAGGCCAGCGCACCGAGCGCGAACGGATGGTTCAGATGTTCCCTCAGAAGCACCAGGTCGGACTCCTGGAAGTACACCAGGGCGGCGAGGCCTCCCGCGCAGAGCGAGGCGCCCACCAGTACGAGCGAGCGGACAGGCGACATGGGATCCCATCGGTAGAGGTGCCACGAAGGATCATGACAGCCCCGCGACGCCACAACTCCGAGATGCACAGAATCACGACGATTCCCGCACAACCTCAGCGGATGCCCCGCTCCCGCGGCTAGCCAGGTCAGCGCACCCAGATGGCCGGGCGTGAACAGGCCCCGGGCCACCGTGATCTGCCGGGTGATGACACACTGCTCAGACAGCGGAACTCCGCACGAAGAGCGATCTTGGTCGAAAGCCCATCTACCGGAGTTCCGCTTCTTCGTTCCACAGCAGTCCGCTCACCGAGACGGTCTTGCCGTCGAAGACCCCGTCCTCAACTTCATGGACCTGAGCTTTGGGCATGAGGCCGTGGGGTTCAGGTCATCCGGCAGTCGGAGGGACCTGCGACCCGGCGGGCATCATGCCCACGATCAGCGTCTGGGGGTCACGGATGCCGGCGAGGTGGCCGAAGCCCTCCGCGTACGCGGAGATGGCGGACTGGAGCAGGCGCAGATGGGCGCGGCACTCCTGGTCGCCGGGCCAGGCCGACTCCGGTTCGCTTGGATGCGCCCGTTCCCAGGCGGTCAGCAGCGGGTGCCACTTGGACAGGAACGGGCGCAGTTCCTTGTTGAGCATCGAGATCGCGAAGTACTCCACGGTCTGCCCGCCTGGCACGGGGGCTGAGGGGCGGCTGGTCTTGAGGGCGTCGCGGGTGGTGGCGAACAGGCCATACAGAGAGTTCATGGCCTCCCTGACCAGGCCCTCCTCGTCGTCGAGCGACTGAACGGAGACCCGGGTGACGGTCTCGACGAACAGGTGCCAGGCCACTTGGCGGCTCTCGTTGTTCACCAGGAAGGTGAGCTCGCTGAGCTGCGGCACGGTGACCTTCACCTCGGTCAGCCTGGCCGTCCTGGCATAGAACTGGACCATGATCACGGCGGCCATGCCGGCGACCGCACCGGTGACGACGAAGATCCACCGGCCGCCCGCCTCGGTCATCTCGAAGATCGCCAGACCCACGACGGCGCCGACGAGCGCCGACGCGAGCAGCCGCACCCACCGAACCTGCATGATCGCGACGACACGTGCCTTCATCCGGGGGGTCCATTCCTCGGCCGACTGCGACGATCAGACTTTACGTGTGATCCGCCCTCCGGCTGTAGGGGGTCGGCCGTGGTTTCAGCAGACCTTCTCGAAGGGGGTGCCGGACGGCAGGTAACGGCCCCACTCCTGCTCGGTGAGTGAGCGACCGGCCGCCGCGCAGAGCGAGGGGAACGGATCCGCCGGGACGTTCACCTTCCATTGCAGGATCGTTCCCTTGTCGTAGGAGCCGGCCAGCGTCCGGCCGTCCGGGCTGAAGGCCAGCGACGAGACAGCTCCCTCGTCGCGCTGGAACGGATTCCCGATCGGCTTCGCCGTGGCCGCGTCCCAGAGCTGGACGCCTGCGGCGGCGTCGGTGGCCAGCGTTCTGCCGTCCGGGCTGAACTCGACCGTGGAGATCGTGCCCGTGCGGTCCTTGAAGGCGCCCATGGGGCGGCGGCCCGCCGTGTCCCAGATCCTGACCGTTCCCTGCTCTCCCACGGTGGCCAGGAGCTTGCTGTCCGGGCTCAACGCCAGCCAGGTGACGCTGGAGCCCCCGATCGGGGCACCGATCGGCCGCCAGGTGGCGGTGTCCCAGAGCCTGGCCGTGCCGCCTCCCGTGGTGGCCATGATCCTGCCGTCCCGGCTGAAGACGATCCGGTGGAGGATGTCGCTGTGTGCCCTGGTCGGACCGGTGACCGGACGGCGGGTGGCGGGGTCCCATAACTGGAGGAGTCCCTGGCCGGAGGCGATGGCCAGGGTCCTGCCGTCCGGACTGAACGTCAGCACGTCGATGGTGCCGGCCGCGACCTTGACGGGGGCGCCGATCCGCTGCCGGGTGGCCAGGTCCCACAGGTGAAGACCGCCCTCGTCGTCACCGACGGCCAGCGTCCTGTCGTCCGGGCTGATGGCCACCGGCCATGTGTACGGGTACCTGCCGCGGATCGGCGGGCCGAGTTGCCTGCCGGTCAGCCGGTCCCAGACGCGGATGGTTCCGTCCGCTCCGCTGCTGACCAGGATGTTGCCGTTCTTGCTGTACGCCAGCTGCGAGACTTCGTCCTCGTGACCGGTGAGCGGGTCGGTGACCGGCCGCCGGGCGGCGGCGCGCCAGAGCCGGGTGGTCCCGTCCCCGCTGACGGTGGCCAGGGTTCCGCCGTCAGGGCTGAGAGCCACGCCGAAGACGTAGCCGCTGTGGCCGGTGAACGCGTCGCCGGCCGGGCGCCGGGTCACCAGGTTCCACAGCCGGGCGGTCCCGTCCCGGCTGCCGGAGGCCAGAGTCCGGCCGTCCTTGCTGAACGCGAGTCCGGTGACGGCGTCGGTGTGACCTGTGACAGGTCGTCCGACGGGTTTCCCGGTGGCGGGGTCCCACAGCCGGATGTCTCCTTCGAAGCCGCCGGTGGCCAGCGTCCGGCCGTCCGGGCTGAACGCGACGGCCCAGATCTCGTCGGTGTGGCCCTTGAGGGGCTTTCCGACGGGTCTTCCCGTGGCGGGGTTCCACAAGCGGGCGATCTTGTCGCGGCCGGCGGTGGCGAGGACTCTGCCGTCCGGGCTGAACGCCACCCCGCTGACCTGGTCGGTGTGGCCCTTGAGAGGTCGTCCGACGGGTTTCCCGGTGGCGGGGTCCCACAACCGGGCGGTGTGATCCTGGCCCGCGCTGGCCAGGGTCCGGCCGTCCGGGCTGAAGGCCAGGGCCCACACGACGGACCGATGACCCGTGAGCGGGACCGCTGTCCTGGTCGAGAGGTCCCACAGCCTGATCGTCCCGTCGAGGCCGGCCACGGCGAGGGTCCGGCCGTCCGGGCTGAAGGCCAGGGCGAGGCCGCCGTCCTTGATCGGATTCCCGGCGGGCCGGCCGGTCGCCGGATCCCAGAGGCGGGTGGCGCCGTCCGTGCCGCCGGTGGCCAGGGTCCGGCCGTCCGGGCTGAAGGCCACCGCGCCGCCGTGGTAGGAGCCACTGTCCAGGATGGCGCGCACCGGGGAGGCCAGGGCGGCCACCATGCCGTAGCGGGCCTCGGGGGTCCTGGCGAAGTGCCAGGCGGTGGCCGACAACAGGCCGGAGACGACCGGATCACTCTCGCCGATCTGGATGCCGCGATCACTGGCCAGGTACGACAGGGCCTGATCGCGCTCGGCGTCGGCTCTGACGCGTTGGGCGTCGGCGACGTCGGCCGCGTGGACGGCCACAGCGGCCGCGACGACCGCCGCCGTGGTGAGGACGGACAGCCCGGTCCAGGAGAGCCGCCGGAAGCGCCGGACCAGCCGGTGCTGCCGGACGTCTTCGCCGACGAGTTCGTCCTTGGCCCGGCCGTGCAGGGTGGCGGCGAGCGTCGCGACGGCGTCGAGGAAGGCCGGGTTGCTGAGCGAGAGGTCGCTCTGGCTGCGGATCGAGCGCAGGTCCGCCCACAGGGGGACCTCGGTGAACGACGTGAGCAGCGACTCGGGCAGCGCCGTGGTCAGGGTCTGGTCGAAGTGCCCGGCCGCGTGGTCCCAGACGAGGTCGCCGCCGGTGAGCATGAGGAAGATGGGCCGTCCCGGTTCGAGCGAGCTCCAGTGCTCGATCTCCCGCCGCACCCACACCGAACGCGCCGACTCGGGGGAGGCCAGCAGGACGAAACAACGCGAGGCATCGAGCGCGGCCTCGATCGTCGTCCACAGTCCCGGTGACGCCGACAGGCTGCGGGCGTCGCAGAAGACCCGTAACGCCCGCAGTTTGTACCAGGGACGGGCGAACTGGTGCAGCCCATCACGCAGAGCTGGGCCGAGCAGCCCGTCGGCGGCCCGGCTGTAGGAGATGAAGGAGTCGTACGGAATCGGCGTCGAAGTCCCGCGGATGCCAGGCACGTTCACGATGATAAAGACGCGCGGCTTTGAGTACCCGGTTACTCACGCGCATTGTTTCGCGCCTTCGCATACTGAGCTGGATACACAGTCTGGAGGGGACGCGGCATGAGGAGCATTCGTGCGTTAGCCGCATCGTTACTGGTGCTGGCGTGGTTGGCGTATCTCGGTCCGAGCCCGGCCCAGGCGGCGACCGTGGAGGTCACCGTCAGCCTGTACCGGGTGGTCGAGCTGTCGTGCGACGAGGGCGCGGGCGAGTCCTGCGGCAACGACTACTACCCCAAATTCAAGATCGGGAACGAGGACCTGTACGACGGTGAGGACGATTACTGCTGTGCCCACGGTCCCGACTTCCGGACCAACTGGGTCCACAAGGCCACGGTCGACACCAGCCAGAATCCCGTCGACATCCACCTGGAACTGTGGGACCAGGACGACCTGAGCCAGAACAACGTCATTCACTGGGCCAAGAACGGCGATTACCTGGATCTCAAGTTCGACCTGGACACGTGCGTCTTCACCGGCGGCGGCCTGACCGCCGAGCAGGGCGCCGGCGCCCTGACCCTGTCGGGGGAGAGCGAGACCACCGGCCCCGACTCGGCCCGCGGCTTCTTCACCATCACCACACCCGCCTGCATCACGCTGGCCAGGACCGCGGGCGGCGCCGCCGACAGCGACGGCGACGGCATCATGAACGCCTGGGAGACGCCGGGCGTGGGCTACGACGTCAACAACGACAATCACGTCGATCTGGCCCTGGGCGACCCGCCGTACAACGCGCTGCCCTACCGCAAGGACCTGTTCGTCGAAGCGGACTACATGAAGGACAACGAGCCCGACTGGTTCGGGCTCGGCGACGTCGTGGACGCCTTCGCCAGAGCACCGGTCGACCCCTATCACCCCGACCCGGCCCATCCGGCGGCGACCAAATATCTGGGCGTCACTCTCCACGTGCTGAAGGATGAGGAACTGCCGAAGACGTCCAACATCCGGTTCGAGAGGTCCGATCCGGTACTCGTGGACTTCAACGAGCTGAAGAACGGCGAACCGGCCGGCCCCTGCACAGGACACTTCGGCACCCTCGCCGACCGCAACGACGGGAACTGCGCGAACATCCTGAAGGCCAAACGTGACGTGTACCGCTACATGATCTTCGCCGAGAGCTACCTCGAAGATCCCGACTCCTCGGGCAACTCCGAGTGGTACGCCGTCGGCCCCCAGGGCGGCAACGACTTCATCGTGACGCTCGGCACGTGGGGCGCCAAGGCGATCAACGACGTCGGCGGACTGAGGGTCGCCCAGGCGTCGACCTTCATGCACGAGCTCGGGCACACGCTCAGCCTGGGCCACGGCGGCGACGACGCGGTCAACTGCAAACCCAATTATCTGAGCGTGATGAACTACGCGCTCCAGTTCCCCGACATCAACTTCACCCGGCCCATGGACTACAGCAGCACGGCCACCGGCACCGCGCTCGGCACCACCGACGCCACCCGGCTCGTGGAGAGACATCTCAACGAGAACCTCGGCGTGCGCGGAACGCCGCACCCCGACCGCCACACCGTGTACGGGATCAAGGGCAAACCCCACGTCGAGCCCGCCAACAGCGGCCCGATCGACTGGAACGGAGAAAAGGGCAACACAGAAGGCGACATCCCCGCCGACATCAACTACATCGAGTCCATCGGCCTCCCGGGCAAGGGATGCAACATCACCGATGACACCCAGACGCTGCACGGCTACGACGACTGGGCCCACCTGCAGTACAACCCCAGGCTCAACGCCGACGGCTTCAACGACGGGGTGCCGCGGAGCATGCCCGACGAGATGACGGAGGAGATGGTTCTGGCCCTGTCGCAGCAGGCCGACCTGAAGGTCACCAAGTCCGCCGACCAGGCCGAAGCCGACGGCGGGGACACCGTGACCTACACCGTCGACGTCACCGACCTCGGGCCCGGCAAGGCCACCGCCGTCTCGCTCACCGACACTCTGCCCGACGGCACCACCCGGCAACGCCCAGTGCCCGACCTGAACAAGGACGACGTGCACACCGTCACGCCGAAGTTCACCTACCGGGTGCCGTGCGACACGACCGACGGCACGGTGCTCACCAACACCGTCACGGTGACCGGCAAGGACACGAACGGCGTGCCCGACCCGTACACCAGCGACAACACCGCCCGCGCCACGACCACGGTGCGCGCCCCGGTGCTGACGGTGAACGAGACGGCGACGGCCACGGTCAACGCCGGTGAGGCGATCACGTACACCATCGCCTACGCGAACACCGGCGGTGGCGGCGCCTCCGACGCCGTCATCACCGGCACGCTGCCCGCCGGCGTCTACTACAGCAAGGCGCTCGACCTGGGCGCCGGGCCGAAGCCGGACTCGGTGACGCTCAACGCCGACGGCACCAGAACGCTGGTCTGGAACGTGGGCGCCCTGCCCGCCAAGTCCGGCGAACGGAACATCGTCTTCACCGCGCGGCCGACACTGCTGGCGACGGCGGGCACGGCGTACGCGAGCGAGGTGTCCGTGACCTACAAGAACACCGGCGGGGCGTGCACCTTCGACCCGGTCTCGGACTCGGCCACGACCACGGTCACGGCCGTTCCGCCCACCAGGGATCCGCTGTCCAAGGGCTACTGGACGAACCATTCAGGACAGTGGACGGCCGAGTACCTGGCCCGCATCCAGGCCACCGACCAGCGCTACGACGGCGACCAGAGCGGCGCCCTGTCGGCGGCCGAGATCGACTCCGCCTTCCACGACACCAAGGGGCCCAAGACCGTGCTCCGCGAGCACGCCCTGGGCACGTACTTCAACCTGGCGACCAGGCGCGTCAACGCCGGGACGGCGATCGACTCGGCGACGACCAGGCGGCTGGGCCTGGGCACCGTACGCGCCGCGATGATCTACGCCCAGGAGACGATGGCGCTGCCGATCGACTCCGGCACCTCGGCTCGCTACAGCGACATCATCGGGGTGCTCGACGACGTCAACGCCAACAAGATCGAGGTGTACTGACACGCCCCTGACGGCCACCACGCGAGTCGCGTGGTGGCCGTCCTCCATGAGGTACGGGGTCTCGACGTGACCGGCGCCGCTCCTGGTCACCGCGGGGTTGGTGACGATCGTCTACGGCCCGGTCACCAGCGGCAGCCGCTGTTCGTCCTCCACGAGGGTCGGGTCGCCCGTGCAGGACCGAGCCGCGGCCTTCGCCGCCGACCCGCCCTGAAGCTGACTCACCAGGCCACCACGAACACGGACCTCGCGCGATGCATTCGGCGTGGAGGGCTGCGAGGGCCGCCTGGAGCCACGTTCGGAGCGGAGGGTGAGCTCCGCGTCGGCGCCGAGCGTCTGATGTCAGGCTGGGTACGTTCGATTCGATCCTTTGGGCCTCGGAGATTTTGATGCGTGCAGGCGTCGTGGTCACCGCAAGCCCCGGTGTGGAGGATCTCGCCGTACAGGCCGAGGAGTTGGGCCTGCACAGCGTCTGGGTCCGCGACACCCCGATGGTCCAGGGCGACCCCTGTGTCGCCCAGGGACTGTGCGCGAAGGCCACCAGTCGCCCCCTGCCTTGGGCTAAAGCAGGGCGGCGACGAGCTCGGCGAACTCCTCCGGCGTGGCGATGCGTACGCCGAGGCTTTCCGCCTTGACTCGCTTGGAACCCGCCTTTTCGCCTGCCACCAGCAGCGAAGTCTTGGCGGACACGCTGGAGGACGCCTTCCCGCCCGCCCGCTCGATGAGTTCGTTGACCTCGTTGCGCGTCAGGGCCGCCAACGGCCCCGACATCGCGCCGGTGACCACCACCGACATCGAGGCCAGCGGCAGCTCCATCGCCACGTGCTCCTCCGACGTTCCCTGGGCGGGCGGCCGAGCGCCGGGCTCGACCATGTTGACGCCGGCCTGGACGAGTTTGTCGATGAGGGGGGCGAGCTCGATCAACTCGGCCACCACGACCGGGGCCTTCTCCGGCCCGATGCCCTCCACCTCCTGGATGGCCTCGGCGTCGGCCGCGCGGACGGCGTCCATCGTGGCGAAGTGGCCGGCGATCCGCCGGCTCATCGAGCGGCCCGTGCCCCTCACCCCGAGCGCGGCGAAGGTCCGGCTCAGGGGCTTGGTCTTGGCCTGCTCGATGGCGGCCAGCAGGTTGTCGGTGCTGGTCTCGCCCATGCGCTCCAGGCCGAGCAGCTGCTCACGGGTCAGGTAGAACAGGTCGGCGAAGTCGGCGATCAGACCGGCGTCGAGCATCTGCTTGATACGGTTCTCGGCCAGGCCCTCGATGTCGAGCTGGTCGCGTCCGGCGGCGTAGACGATGGAGGCGATCGCCCGGCAGGCGCGGCCGCGCACGCACCGCCACCGCTCCTGCGAGCTGTCGATGGCGTCGCCGCAGGACGGACAGACCTGCGGGATCGGGATCGGCCGCTCCTCCCCGGTGCGCAGGTGCACCACCGGGGACTCCACACGCGGGATCACGTCGCCCGCCTTGTAGACCACCACGCTGTCGCCCAGCATCAGGCCGCGGCGGGTGATGTCGGCGACGTTGTGGAGGGTGGCGTAGGTGACGACGCTGCCGTCGAGCTCGACCGGCTCCAGCACGGCGCGCGGGGCTATGACGCCGGTGCGGCCGGTGTTCCACTCCACGCCGACCAGCTTGGTGATCTTCTCCGTGGCGGGCAGCTTGTAGGCGATCGCCCAGCGCGGCGCGCGCGAGCTGAACCCGGCCTCGGCCTGGTCGGAGGCCAGGTCACACTTGATCACGATGCCGTCGATGCCGAACGGCAGCCCGGCGCGGGCCGCGGCGATCTCGCCCACGCGCTCCTGCACCCGCTCCAGGCTGTCGGTGACGATGCCGGCGACCGCGGTGACGGCGGTGGTCTGCACGCCCTGCCCGGCCACCCACTCCATGACCTGGCTGTGCGGCAGCTCGCGCAGCCGCGTCGCGAGGTCGGAGTCGTCGCCGGGGGCGGGCAGCGCGCCGTAGCCGAAGAACGTCAGCTCGCACACGTAGGGCCGGTCCTGGGCGCGCAGCGTGCCGGCGGCGGCGCTGCGCGGGTTGGCGAACGTGGTGCCGTCGTGCGCCGAACGCTTGGCGCACGCCTCCTCGAACTGCGACGTCGTCATCATCACCTCGCCGCGCAGCTCGACGGTGACCGGCTCGGCCAGCCGCTCGGGCAGGCCGACGATGGTGCCGACGGCGTGCGAGACGTCTTCGCCCGCCGTGCCGTCACCCCGGGTGACGAGCTGGGCCAGCCGGCCGCCGCGGTAGCGGGCGGAGATGGCCAGGCCGTCGAGCTTGGGCTCGACGCTCCACGCGGTGACCGGACGGCCGAGCCTGCGCTCGACCGAGGCGGCCCAGTCGGTGAGCTGCTCGGCGCCGAACACGTTGTCGAGGCTGAGCATCGGCACGGTGTGCGGCACGTCGCCCACGACCGCGCCGCCTGCGACCTTGCCCGTCGGCGAGGCCGGCAGCACCTGCTCGGGATGGGCCTCCTCGTAGGCCTGGATGCCGCGCACCAGCCGGTCGTAGGCGTCGTCGTCGAGGGTGGAGGTGCCGTCGGCGTAGTAGGCGGCGGCGGAGTCCACGGCCAGTTGCACGGCCTCGGCGTAGGCCGTCTCGTCGGCGAGTGCGGTGAAGGGAGGGGCGTCGCTCATAGTCACATCCTGCCTGGCCGGACCGACAATCTCGGACCGCGCAGGGTCGCACGGGCCAGCTCGCGCGGGCGCGTCGTCAACTGCCGCGAGCCCCGCGGGGACGGCCAAGGGGTGATCGCCGTGGATCCGCGCGCCATGGGCGGCTCGGCCTGCGGGCGGTGCTGCCGGGCACGGGCACCGACGTCGAGGTGGTGCTCGTGCCCGGCAGCGGCCACTACATCCCCGAGGAGCAGCCCGAGTTCGTCGTCAGGCGGCTGAGCGACTTCTTCGGCTGAGCCGTCCTCGGAGCCGCCGGTGGCGTCAGGCGGGTGGCACCGCGCCGTTCTTGGACATGGGTACGGCGAGCTGCGTGGCGCCGGTGAGCCTCACGTCCTCGGCGGGCAGGTTCGCCAGCACCGGGTTCAGGTGCTTGAGGTTCAGCCCCACGATGGGCGTCGCCGGGCCGGTGACGTCGAACTTCTCCAGGTCGACCCAGCGGACGATGTCGAACACGTCCGACGGGATCTGGTCGCCGCCCTTCTGCACCGGGACGCAGAGCTGACGGGCGGCGCCGACCTGCACGGTCCTGGGCGGGATCTGGTTGACCAGCACCGGGTTGAGCTGGGTCAGGTTGAGCGCCTTGTTCATCAACGGGTTCGGCGTGTGGCCGTAGCACAGCAGGTCGATGTGCGAGACGACGCGCAGCACGTCAGCCGGTGGGACGACGCCGTTCTTGGCCACCGGCACGCACAGCTGCTGGGGCGTGTTCAGGGTGACGTCGAAGCCCGGCAGGCCCTGCAGGACGGGGTTGAGGTGACGCAGCCCCAGCGGCTGGTTGATCTGCGGCCCGGTCACCTGGTAGCAGGACAGGTCGACGTACCGGACGTAGTCGAGCACGGACGCCGGCGGGATGACGTTGTTCTTGGCCACCGGCACGCACACCTGCGTGCGCTGGCCGAGCGTGACCTGCACGGGCGGCTGGTTGGCGAGCACCGGGTTGATGTGCCGCAGCGACAGCGTGACGGCGGGCGGCTGGTACGTCGTGGTCTTGTAGCAGTCCAGGTCGAGGTTCGACACGAACTCCTTGGCCGTCGGCAGTGCCAGGGCCCCCGCGGGGGTCGCGACGAGGAAGGCGGCGGCGAACACCGCGAGACCAGCGGATAAGAGACGTCTTACCGCGGTCGTCGCGTAGCGGTGGGGGGCGGGTCTTGCGTTCATCCATCCTCCTGGGCTGGGCGATCGTGCCTTGACTGTGCGCCCGCGCGCCCTGCCCGACAAGGTGGATGGCCGCTGTTTGACATGCCCTTGTCAGCGGGCCGGAGACGTTCATGTGATCTTCGGGCGGCGGCTTCCGTGAAGGGCGTGTGCACGCCACCCGTCCACGTCCACCTGCCCACCTTCGCCGACTGGCCGGCGGCCGGGCTCAGGACAGGGTGACGGTCCCGACCAGCACGCGGTGGTCGGAGCACAGGCCGCCGGGGTTGCCCGTGCACGTGGTCGCGGGGGCGAGCGAGTCGGCCGAGTAGGCGCCGCTGATCCTGTCCTCCCTGGCGAAGATCATGTCGAGTTTCGTCCCGGAGGCGCAGGGGCCCTTGCCGTCCGGGGTGCTGACGGTCAGCTCGCCGTAGCCGGGGCAGTTGCCCGCGTCGGCGTCGTCCAGCTCGTGGTAGCGGCCGGTGTTGCCGCGGTTGTTGGCGGTGTCCACGGTGGTGGAGTAGTAGCCGTTCAGCCGGGCGGCGTCGGGCGGGAGGTTGAGGTCGCCCGCGACGACCACGGTGTCGCCGGCCGCGTGGTAGGCCTCCAGCTTGGCCAGGACGGCGTTGAGCTGGGCGGCGCGGTAGGCGTCGACGTACGTGGTGTGCGTGACGCAGAACCGGAGGCCGGGACGGGCCTGCATGGGGGCGCAGAGCATCTTCCGCTTCTCGGTCTTGCCGTCGTCGGGCAGGGTGATCCTCTCCGCGGCGCCCAGGGGCTGCTTGCTGAACAGGGCGTTGCCGTACTCGCCGCCGCCGCACGGGCCGCCGGACTGGGCGGGGTACGTGGCGACGAACCGGGCGAAGTTGCTCCGGTCAGCGGGCCAGCCGGCGTCCCGCAGGCCGGTGACCAGCGCCTGGTACTGGCTCGCGCACAGCTCGTTGAACGAGACGAGGGTCGCGCCGCGCGCCACGATCGAGCTCACGGCGGCCCGGACCATGCCGTTGCCGGTCGAGCCGTGGTTCAGGGTGTTGCCGGCCGCGTTCCAATGCCAGACGACGGCGGGCGTGGCGGCTCGGGCCGCGCCGGGCACGGCCGACGCCACCAGAACCGATGAGACGATCGCGGCGGCCAGGCGCCTGGGGAACCACACGGGGCACGCTCCGGGAGTCGATGATCAGGAGGGTCCAGCGGACCAGAGCCGGGGCCGTCGCGTCAACCGCCCGCGGGCGTCAGGCGCGCTCGTTCCAGCCGGATTCCAGGAGGTCGAAGACGGCGTCCAGGGCGGCACGGGGGTCGGGCTCGGCGCCGGCCAGCTCGGGGATCTCCAGCACGTAGCGAACCAGGGCGCGCACGGTCATGTCGGCGGGCTCGCGCCCGGTGGCGGCCGCGATCGCCTCGGCCAGCGGGCCCTCGGCGGCGATCCACAGGCGGCGCGAGTACTCCCGCAGAGCGGGCGTGCCGACGATCAGGTCGCGCTTGCGCCGCTGCTCGGGCGGCAGGTCGCCGGCGAACGGCCCCCGCTCGGCCAGGCAGCGGCGCAGGGCCTCCAGCACGCTCTGCCCCGGGGGCCGCTCGCGGACGGCGTCGGCCAGCCAGACGTGCCGCTCGTCGCCGTCGTCGAAGATCAGCGCGTCCTTCCCGTCGGGCACGTGCGCGAACAGGGTGGCGATGGAGACGTCGGCCTCCTCGGCGATGCGGGCGACGGTGACGCTGTCGTAGCCGTGCTCGGCGAACAGCCGGACGGCGGCCTCGGCCAGGGACCTGCGGGTCTGGGCCTTCTTGCGTTCGCGGCGTCCTGTCGTCATGCTTCCAGCGTAGCGGAAAACTAGAATGATTCTGATTTCATAGTCATTACAGAAGGAGACGACATGTCCTCCCACCCTGCCCCCTGGGACGTCGGACGCCTGCCGGCCGCCCCGGGCAAACACTTCCTGGTCACCGGCGGCAACGCGGGCATCGGTTACTTCGTGGCCGAGCAACTCGCCGGCACCGGCGCCACCGTGATCCTCGGCAGCCGCGACCCCGCCAAGGCCGAGACGGCCGCGCTCTCCATCCGCGGCCGGGTCCCCGGCGCGCGCGTCCGGCACGTGCCGCTGGACCTGGCCGATCCCGCCTCGGTCGAGGCCGGCGTCCGGGCGCTGCGGCTGGAGAGCCTGGACGCGGTCGTGTGCAACGCCGGCGTGCTGCTCGACCACCCGCCGCGGTGCGAGACGCCGGACGGCCACGAGCTGATGTTCGCCACCAACCACCTCGGGCACTTCGCGCTGGTCGCGCGGCTGGCGCCGCTGCTGGCCGCCGCTCCGGCCGCCCGGGTGGTGACCACGGGCAGCCTCACCGCCCGGTCGGAGACCCTGGACCTGGACGACCTCCACAGCGTCGGCGACTACCGGCCCAAGCGCGCCTACGCACGCTCGAAGCTGGCGCAGATGCTCTTCGGCTTCGAGCTGGACCGCCGCCTGCGCGCCGCCGGGGCCACGACGGCGAGCGTGGTCACGCATCCCGGCGGGGCCCTGGACTGCCTGACGCCCTCGCGGCCGGTCCGTCCGCGCACCGCGGGCGAGCGGCTGCGCGGCCTGCCCGCCGGGCTGCTGTTGCAGGGCAAGGAGGCCGCGGCGTGGCCGGCGGTGCGGGCCGTGCTGGATCCGTCCGTGCGCGGGGGGCAGCTCTGGGGGCCCCGGGTGCTGGGGATGCGCGGCCGGCCGGTCCTCGAACCGCTGCGCGGGCAGATGGCCGACGCCGAGCTGGCGGGCCGTCTGTGGGCGGTGAGCGCCGCTCTGACCGGGCTCGACCCGTTCGCGGACGCTTCCGGCGGGCCGCGCCCGGTTTCCCGACGCAAGCGCTGACACGACATCCCGGTGCTACGCTTCGACGACCGTGCCCCGGTGAGGGCTCAACAGCGGCTCAACACAGGCTCAACGCCCCGATTTCCATACTCAGGGCAGTCCCACCCGTTCAAGGGGAGGGCGGCCGGGAGGAGATGCGATGACGGGCATCATGGACAAGGCCGGGCCGGCTCTGGCCGGGGAGCTGGAGAGCGTCTGCGGCCGGTGGTCCGAGCGCACGGGCGTCGCCGTGGAGATCTGGGCGCTGCCCGCCGGTCCCGTGGCGGCGGCGTTGCGGCGGGCCGTGCTGGCCGTCGTGGGCGAGGCGCTGGACAACGTCGAGGCCCACAGCGGCGCGAGCACCGCCTCGCTGGCCGTGACCGCCGGGGCGGACGGCCTGCGCCTGACGGTCAGCGACAACGGCCGCGGCTTCGCCTCCACGGCCCCGGGCGGCGGCACGGCCCGCATGCGCGCGGCGTTCGCCGAGCTGGGCGGGCGCCTGTCGGTGCGCGGCGTGCCCGGTGAGGGCACGACCGTCAGCGGCACCGTCCCGGTCTGACCCCACCGTTCCGGGCCCTCACTGCGCCGGGTTGACGAACTCGGGCTGGTCGAGGATGCGCAGCCAGCTTCCGTCGGGCTGGCGGCGTACGACCTGGGCGCGGGCGCCCGAGCCGTCCTTGGGCGGGGTGGAGGTGAGGGCGAGGTCCCCGCTGACCAGCGTCGGCAGCGGCTGCTCCGGCTCGAAGTGCGGCCGGCCCGCCAGCACCTTCTCCCACAGGGCCTGGATGGCGGCCCGCCCGACGGTCTGGCTGCCGGGCGGGTAGGCCAGCACGGCGTCCTCCTCGTAGAGCGCGGCGACGCCGGCCGCGTCGCCGGCGTTGGACCGTTCGACGAACAGGCGGGTGATGTCCTCGGGGCGCATGGCCTTCTCGTATGTGGTCATGGTTCCAGCCTGCCGCCCTCCTTTCCAGAAGTCCAACAGATGGTTGTGATGGCTTCTAGAATCTGTGGTTATGGAACTGAGGCAGCTGGAGTACTTCGTCGCGGTGGCCGAGGAGCGGAGCTTCACCCGGGCGGCCGAACGGGTGCACATCAGCCAGTCGGGCGTCAGCGCCCAGATCCGGCAGCTCGAACGCGAGCTAGGGGCCGAGCTGTTCGACCGTTCGGCCCGGGTGGCCACGCTCACCGTCGCGGGCAAGGCGGCGCTCGAACACGCCCGTGCGGCGCTGGCCGCCGCCGGGGCGGTGGGCCAGGCGGTGGGCGAGGTGACCGACCTGATCCGCGGCACGCTGACGGTCGGCATGGTGCTCGGCTGCACGGTCACGCCGCTGTTCGACGCGCTGGCCGCCTTCCACCGGGCGCATCCGGGCGTCGAACTGTCCCTGCTGGAGGACAACTCCGACAAGCTCGTCGAAGGGGTCCGCGGTGGTGCGCTCGACCTGGCGCTCATCGGCACCGCGAACGCCGTCCCCGAGGGGCTGGAGGCGTTGACGGTCGTCAGCGAGCGGCTGGTCGCGGCGGTCCCGCCCGGACATCGGCTGGCCGCCCGGCCGCGGATCGCCCTGGACGACCTCGCCGACCACTCGATCGTGTGCATGCCGCGCGGCACGGGGCTGCGCGCGGTGTTCGACGAGGCGTGCGCGGCGCGGGGGCTGCGGCCGCGGATCGCGTTGCAGGCCGGCGCCGCCGACGCCATCGCCGACCTGGCCGTGCGCGGCCTCGGGGTGGCGATACTCAGCGAGTCGATGGCCGAGCGCCACCGCGACCGGCTCACCGCGCTGCTCCTGGACGACGTGCCGGCGCCCGCGCTGCTCGCCCTGGTCTGGCGGGAGGGCGGCGGCCCGGCGGTGCGGGCGCTGCTGCCCCACGCCCGCCGCGCGTTCTCCGCCGGGCCCCTGTAGCTGTCAGCCTGCCCTTGACACGGGGGGCCGTCAAGGTCAGGCTGACAGCATGATGACACGCAGCAAGAGCACCCGAGAGGTGACGCCCGTCGACCAGCTGGCGACGCGGTGTTCGTTCTGCGGCAAGCCGCACGAGGAGGTCAGGAAGCTCGTCGCCGGGCCCGGCGTCTACATCTGCGACGCCTGCATCCAGCTCAGCCAGGACATCGTCACCGGCGAGCTCGACAAGGCCGAGCAGGAGGGCGACCGCGAGCCCCGTGCCCACTGGGGCCCCGATGCGTCCGACCAGTACGTGACCGGCATGTCCGACGAGGACGTGCTGGCCGCGCTGCCGCGCCAGGCGCTCACCGTCGAGCTGGCCGAGCGCGACCTGCGCGCCTGGGTGGGCATCCTGCGCGACCGCAACGTGACGTGGGCCAGGATCGGCGAGGCCCTCGGCATCACGCGCCAGGCGGCGTGGGACCGGTTCGCCGCCGACATCGAGTCCCGGTGACGGCCGGAAAACAGTAATCCACTTCAAATTTGCAGTAGAGTCCTGTCATGACCGAAGGGCTTCGCGAGCGGAAGAAGCGCAAGACCCGCCGGCACCTCGCCGACGTGGCGATCGGCCTGTTCGTGGACCGCGGGTTCGACCAGGTCACGATCGCCGAGATCGCCGCGGCGGCCGAGGTGTCGGTGAACACGCTCTACAACTACTTCACCTCCAAGGAGGACCTCGTGCTGCCGCCCGAGGACGCCTCGCCGCAGCGGCTCGCCGACATCGTGCGCGAGCGGGCGCCGGGCGAGTCGGCGGCGGGGGCGGTGCTGGCCCGGCTGCGCGAGGAGGTGCACGCGCGTGAGCGCAGGCTGGGCCTGACGGCCGGGTTCGGCCAGGTGCTGGAGATGATGCTCGCCGCCCCCACGCTGCGGGCGCGCCTGGAGGAGCTGGGCCGGCAGATGACCGACGCGCTGGCCGAGGCGCTGGCCCAGGAGACGGGGGCCGCGCCGGGCGATCCGCTGCCGCGGGCCGTCGCCTGGCAGATCGGCTGCCTGCACTCGCTGGTGTACGCCGAGGTCGGCAGGCGGGTGTCGGCCGGGCAGCGGCCCGACGACATCGCCGAGGCCGTGCTGGAGCTGCTGGATGTGACCGAGGGGCTGCTCGCCGAGCGGTTCCTGACCTATGCCGTACGGGAGGGCTGAGCGTTGTTCCGGGTGACCATCCGCGGGAAGTTCGACGGACTCGACGAGGAGGGACGGGCCGCGGTGCTGGGGGCGCACGACACGGCGTTCACCGAGGCGGGCACGTTCACCCACGACGGGACCCTGTCGGCGTTCACCTTCCGGTGCCAGGTGGCCGCCGGGCCGGGCGACGGCGAGCACGAGGCGACCGGGCGGGCGGTGGCGGCGCTGGAGGCGTACGGGGTGCCGTACCAGGTGTTGCAGGTCGCGGTGACGGACATGCGGGACATCAAGATCCGCCGCAAGGGCCGCGCCTGATCCTACCGTGTCCCGGATCTGGGATATAGTCCCAAATATGGGACATGATTTGGACGACCGCCTGGCCGCCCGGCTCGCCGAGCTGCGGGTCGAGCGCGACTGGTCGCTCGACGACCTGGCGCGGCGCGCCGGGATCAGCCGTTCGACGCTGTCCCGGCTGGAGCGCGGGGAGATCAGCCCGACCGCCGCCCTGCTCAACAAGCTCTGCGCCGTCTACGGGCGCACGATGTCGCGCCTGCTGGCCGAGGTGGAGTCCGAGCCGGCGCAGGTGGTGCGGGCCGCGGCCCAGGCGGCGTGGCGGGACGAGGACTCGGGCTTCGAGCGCCGTTCGGTCTCGCCGCCGCATCCCGGGCTGCGCGGCGAGGTCGTCGAGGGGCGGCTGCGGCCGGGCGCGGACATCGCCTACGACGAGCCGCCGGTTCCCGGGCTCGAACAGCACGTCTGGGTGCTGGAAGGCGTCGTGGAGATCACCGCCGACGGCCTGGCCCACCGGCTGGAGGCGGGCGACTGCCTGCGTTTCCGCCTGTGGGGGCGGTCGCGGTTCCGCTGCCCCGGCCCCTCGCCGGTCCGTTACGCCCTGTTCGTCGTCCTGCCCTGAACTCGGAAGGAGCCCCCTCGTGCACACCGTCACCCGCATGTCGCCGCAGGAGTTCGCCGCCTGCGTCGAGGAGCTGGCCGCGCTGCTGGCCGACGCCGTGAACGGCGGCGCCTCGGTCGGCTTCCTGAAGCCGTTCGGCCCGGCGCAGGCCGCGGCGTGGTGGCGGGAGCAGGCGGTGGCGGTGGCCGAGGGCGGCATGGCGGTGTGGGCCTGCCGCGACCCGGACGGCTTCCTGGCCGGCACGGTCAGCCTGGTCATGGCCCGCAAGCCCAACTCGCGTCACCGCGCCGAGCTCGTCAAGCTGCTGGTGCACCGCCAGGCGCGCGGGCGCGGCCTGTCCCGCCTGCTGCTGGCCGCCGCCGAGGAGGGCGCCGTCGCGGCCGGGGCCGGGCTGCTGGTGCTCGACACCGAGACCGGCAGCACCGCCGAGCACGTCTACCTCACCGGCGGCTGGACCCGGTACGGCGTCGTGCCCGCCTACGCCGGCGCCCCCGACGGCACCCTGCTCGACTGCAGCTTCTTCTACAAGCGCCTCACCACCCCCGCCTGAGCCCGTCGAGGGGCCGCGCCTAGAATGGGCTTCGGATCTTCGTCGGGGGGTTGACGTGCCGTCCTGGGCAGAGCAGGCGATCTTCTGGCACGTCTATCCGCTGGGCTTCCTGGGCGCCGAGCGCGCCGCCGTGCCGCAGGTCACCCATCGGCTCGGGGGCCTGGTGCCGTGGCTGGACCACGCCGCCGCCCTGGGCGCCGACGGGCTGCAGCTCGGCCCGATCTTCGCCGCCGAGACCCACGGCTACGACACCCTCGACCACTTCCGCGTCGATCCGCGCCTGGGCGACGACGGCGACTTCGACGCGCTGGTGTCGGCCGCGCACGACCGCGGCCTGCGGGTGCTCCTCGACGGCGTCTTCAACCATGTGGGCCAGGGCTTCCCGCGCTTCCAGGAGGCCCTGCGCGAGGGGCCGGACTCGCCGGCCGCGCGCTGGTTCCGGCTGCGCTGGCCCGCCGGCGGCGGCGCTCCCGCGCACGACGACTTCGAGGGGCACCAGTCGCTCGTCGCGCTGAACCACGCCGAGCCGGCGGTGGCCGAGCACGTCGCGGCGGTGATGGCCCACTGGCTCGACCGCGGCGCCGACGGCTGGCGGCTGGACGCCGCCTACGCCGTGCCGCCGTCGTTCTGGGCGCGGGTGCTGCCGCGGGTGCGCCTCGGGCGGCCGCAGGCGTACGTGGTGGGGGAGGTCATCCACGGCGACTACGCCGCGTTCGTGGCCGAGACCGGCATGGACGCCGTCACCCAGTACGAGCTGTGGAAGGCGATCTGGAGCTCGCTCAACGACCGCAACGCCTTCGAGCTGGCCTGGGCGCTCAAGCGGCACGCCGCCTTCGCCGAGTCCTTCACGCCGATGACGTTCGTGGGCAACCACGACGTCACCCGCCTGGCCAGCCGCCTGACCGACGAACGCCACCTGCCCCACGCCCTGGCCGTGCTGATGACGGTCGCCGGCACGCCGTCGCTGTACGCCGGCGACGAGTACGCCCTGCGCGGCGTCAAGGAGGAGCGCGAGGGCGGCGACGACGCCGTACGCCCGGCTTTCCCCGCCTCCCCGCGCGAGATGCCGCCGGACGGCCTGCCGGTCCTCGGCCTGCACCGGCGGATCGTCGCCGTGCGCCGCCGCCATCCGTGGTTGTCGCGCGCCCGCACCACCGACCTGACCCTGTCCAACCAGCTCTACGCCTACGAGAGCCGCTCCGGCGACCACGCGCTGGCGGTCGCGCTGAGCACCGCCGACGAGCCGTCGCAGGTCACGCTGCCCTTCCCCGGAAGCATCGCCGCCGGGGACGGCGAGCTGGACGGCGCGCTGCTGACCCTGCCCCCGCACGGCTGGGCCGTCGTCGAACCCTGAACAGGGCGACCTACCTGCAATCACTACGAAAAGTAGCGTTCTAGCAACGTTCCGCTACTAACTTCTCCGGGCATGAATCTCGCGACAAAGCCGACGTGGTCGCCGATAGCGCGAAGCAACCCGTCAAAGCGGGCCCGTCGTGCGTTCCCCGCGAGAGGAAACCCTTCTCATGCCCCTGACCCGGCTTCCCCCTGTCCTGTGCGCCGCCGCCCTGGCGCTGGCCACCCTGACCGGCCCCGCGCAGGCGGCCGACACCGACACCGCCTCCTGCGTCCGGCAACTGGCCAAGAACCACACCTACAAGGACGGCCCCCGCACCTACACCACCGACGGCGCCGGACGGCCCGCCCAGGCCCTGGCCCCACGACTGGCCAGGAAGGCGGCCGCGCGCAGCGGGTGCGAGGCCACCGTCGGCAACTGGGGCGGCAGCGGCGACTGGCAGGGCGGCCATCTCATCGCCTCCTCCTTCTCCGGCTCCAGCATGCGCTACAACCTGGTCCCGATGCGCGGCAGGCAGATCAACCAGGGCCTGATGCTGCGCGTCGAGAACGGCGCCCGCGCCTGCCTGGCGGCCAAGGGCGGCGCGGTGGCCGACTACCGGGTCCAGGTGCACTATCCCGACGGCACGACGGTAATCCCCGACCGCATCCACGTCTCGATGGCCGCGAAGATCGGCGGGGTGTCCCGGCAGGTCAACGTGACCTTCCCGAACGCCACCCTGTCGGCCGGCGACCTGGACTCCTGGCACACGAAGATCGGCAACGCGTTCCGGGCGGCGCACTGCATGAGCGGCTCTGACAAGGCGTAGCCACCGGCGTTGTGGGAACCCTGCATGCGGGATCGACCCGTTCTGGTGTGGGATCGTCCTCATGACGAACGCAGGAAGACAGCGACGGTTCCCCACCGGCGACCTGGCCAGGATCGCGGTGTTCGCCGCGCTGATCGCGGTGCTGGGCGCGCCGGGCGCGGTCAACGTCTTCGGCAACGGGGTGCCGATCACGCTGCAGACGCTCGGCGTCATGCTGGCCGGGGCCGTGCTCGGGGGCTGGCGGGCGGCGCTGGCGGTGGTCGTGCTGCTGGTCCTGGTCGCGGCCGGGCTGCCGCTGCTGGCGGGCGGGCGCGGCGGGCTGGGCGTGTTCACCGCCGCCTCCGCCGGATTCCTGATCGGCTGGGTTCCCGGGGCCGCGGTCACCGGGCTGCTGGTGGAGCGGGCGGGCCGGACGCCGGGCCTCCTGCGCCTGCTGGTGGCCTGCGCGGTGGGCGGGATCGGGGTGGTCTACCTGGTCGGGGTGCCGGTGCAGGCGCTGGTGACCGGGCTGCCGCTGACCAAGGTGATGGGCCTGACCGCCCTCTTCCTGCCGGGCGACGCGCTCAAGGCGGTGGTGGCCGCGCTGGTGGCCCGAGGCACGCAACGCGCCTATCCCGACGCCGTTCCCGCCGTGCACCGCGAGCGGGTGCGCTGATGCCCGTCGCCGAGCACGTCCTACGGCACGCCGCCGAGAGCCCGTCGCGGGTCGCGCTGCGCGGTCCGCGCGGCAGCCTGACCTACGCCGAGCTGGCCGAGCGCGTCCAGGGCGGCGCGCGGCATCTGCGGGGGCGGCTTCAAGGGCGGGGCGCGCTGGTCGCCATCGCCCTGGAGGACCCGGTCGAGCTGCTGGCCGCCGTGCTGGCGGCCGATCTGGCGGGCGTGACGCCGCTGGTGGGCGACCCGGGCTGGAGCCCGGAGCGGTGGGCGCGCGTGGCGGCGGCGGCCGGGGCCGACCTGCGGGTCGGCGAGCCGCTGCCGTGCGTTCCGGGCGCGCCGCTGACGCCCGATCCCCGTCCCGATGACCGGGCGTGGGCGTGCTTCACCTCCGGCAGCACGGGCCGGCCGCGCGCGGTCGTCCGCAGCCGCGCCTCCTGGACGCGTTCCTTCCCGCACCTGTGCGAGCTGACCGGGATCGGCCCGGCCGACGTCGTCCTGGTGCCCGGCCCGCTGGTCTCCTCCCTGTACGCCTTCGCCGCGGTGCACACGCTGGCCGTCGGCGCGACCGCCCTGGTGCCGGGCGGGCGGCCGGCGTCGGCGGAGCTGCGGGTGGCGACCGCGATCCACCTGGTGCCGCACCGGCTGCCCGAGGTGCTGGAGCAGGCTCCCGGCCTGCGTACGGCCGTCGTCGGCGGCGCGGCCCTGAGCCCGCGGGCGCGGGACCTGGCCGGGCGGGCGGGGGTGCGCGTGGTGTCCTACTACGGCGCGACCGAGCTGTCGTTCGTGGCCTTCGACGCCGACGGGGGCGGGATGCGTCCCTTTCCGGGCGTCGAGATCGAGGTCAGGGCCGAGCCGGGGCGCGCGCTGGGCGAGGTGTGGGCGCGTTCGCCGTGGCTGGCCGAAGGCTATCTGGGCGGCGCGAAGGGTCCGCTGCGCCGCGACGGCCAGGGCTGGATGACGGTGGGCGACCTGGCCGAGCCGTACCGGGCGGGGCAGGTGCTGCGGGTGCGCGGGCGCGGCGACGGCGCGATCCAGACCGGCGGCGCGACCGTCGTCCCCGAGGACGTCGAGGCGGTGCTGCGGAAGGTGCCGGGCGTGGGGGACATCGTGGTGATCGGCTCGCCGCACCCGTCGCTCGGCTCGGTGGTGACCGCGGTGGTCGAGGGCGCCTGCCCGCCGCCGCGCGCGCTGCTGGAGGCCGTCGCCCGCGGCGGGCTGGACGTGGCGCAGCGGCCCCGCCGCTGGTACGCCGTCCCCGCGCTGCCGCGCACCGGGTCGGGCAAGCCCGCGCGCGGCCTGGTGGCCGACCGGCTGGCCGGCGGCGACCCCGAGATCCGGCGGCTGGTCTGACGTGGGCGGACGACCCGTCGTCGTGGCGGCCCGCCGTACGCCGATCGGCACGGCCGGGCACGCCTTCAAGGACGTGACCGTCGACCGGCTGGCCGCCCCCGTGATCCAGGCCGTGACCGAGTCCGTGACCGGTGAGGCCGGCCGGCCGGTGGACGACGTCGTGCTCGGCAACTGCATGGGCCCCGGCGGCAACGTGGCCCGGGTGTCGGCGCTGGCGGCCGGGCTCGGCCACGGCGTGCCCGGCCTGACGGTCGACCGGCAGTGCGGCAGCGGGCTGGCGGCGATCCTGGTGGCCGGGCAGGCGGTGGCCGCGGGCGAGATGGACCTGGTGATCGCCGGGGGAGCCGAGAGCGCCTCGACCGCGCCGCTGCGTACGCCGCGCGGCGCCGACCGCCCCTACGAGCGGGCGCCCTTCGCCCCCGACGGTCATCCCGACCCCGACATGGGCCCGGCCGCCGACGCCCTGGCGGCCGCGTACGGCATCAGCCGCGACCGCCAGGACGACTACGCCCGCCTCAGCCACGCCAAGGCGCTGGCCGCCCGCGCCGCGGGCGCCTTCGACCAGGAGATCGTGCCGATCGGCGGGCGGGCGGAGGACCAGCGGCCCAGGGTGCTGCGTGCGGCCTCGCTGGCCCGGCTGCCTGCGGCGTTCGTGCCGGGCGGTACAGTGACGGCCGGTAATTCCTCCCCGGTCAGCGACGGCGCGGCCGCCGTGGCGCTGGTTCATGAGCGGGCCGGCCTGCCGGGGTTGCGGCTGGTGGCCGGGTCCGTCGTCGGGTGTGATCCGGCGCTGCCCGGGTGGGGTCCGGTGCCCGCGGTCCGCCGGGTGCTGGCACGTGCGGGAGTGGACATGGGACGGGTGGCGGCGGTGGAGATCGTGGAGGCGTTCGCGGCGCAGGTGCTGGCCGTCACCGACGCGCTCGGCCTCGACCCGCTGGAGGCCGACCGTGAGCGGGTGTGCGCCGGCGGGGGCGCGCTGGCGCTCGGCCATCCGTGGGGCGCGACCGGCGCGGTGGTGGTGACCAGGCTCTTCTCCAGGCTGGTGCGCGCCGGGGCGCCGGCGGGCACGCTGGGGCTGGCGGCCGCGGCGGTGGGCGGCGGGCTGGGCGTGGCCGCGCTGTTCGAGGTGGTCGCGTGATCGAGTTCGCCGACGTGCACGTCCGGCTGGGCGGGCGTGACGTGCTGCGCGGCGTCACCGCCAGCCTGAGCGAGCGCCGGGTGGGCGTGGTGGGCGCGAACGGCTCGGGCAAGAGCACACTGGCCCGGCTGATCAACGGCCTGGCGGTGCCCACCTCGGGCGAGGTCACCGTGCTCGGCCTGGACACCCGTCGTCAGGCCGCGCGGATCAGGCGGCGGGTGGGGTTCCTGTTCACCGACCCCGACGCGCAGATCGTCATGCCGACCGTGGCCGAGGACGTCGCCTTCTCCCTGCGCAGCAAGGGCCTGCGGCGCGAGGAGGTCGAGCGCCGCGTGCACGACGTGCTGGCCCGGCACGGCCTGGGCGGGCACGCCGACCATCCCGCGCACCAGTTGTCCGGCGGCCAGAAGCAGTTGCTGGCCCTGTGCGCGGTCATGGTGCTCGAACCCGACATCCTGGTCATGGACGAGCCCACGACGCTGCTCGACCTGCGCCATTCGCGGCAGGTGGCCGAGCTGTTGCGGGAGATGCCGCAGCAGGTGGTGGCGGTCACGCATGATCTGCCGCTGCTGGCCGGGTTCGACCGGGTGCTGGTGCTGGACGAGGGCCGGGTGGTCGCCGACGGCTCACCGGCCGAGGCGATCGGCCACTACACCGAGCTGATGGCGTGAACGGGCTCACCGGCGCGTACGTGCCGGGCGGTTCGTGGCTGCACCGGCTGCCGGCCGGGGTCAAGCTGGCGGGGCTGGCGTTGTCGTGCACGGCGCTGGTGCTGCTGCGGCCGCCTGTGGCGCTGGCGGGGGCGGCGGTCGTGGCGGCGGCGCTGTACGCGTCGGCGCGGGTGGGGGGCCGGGCGGCGTGGGCGCAGGTCAGGCCGGTGCGCTGGTTCGCGGTGGTGCTGTTCGTCGTGCAGCTGGTGTTCGCGGACCTGGACGCGGCGGTGTCCTCGACGTTGCGGGTGGTGCTGGCCGTGGCGCTGGCGGGGCTGGTGACGCTGACCACGCGGACGGCCGACATGCTGGCGACGCTGGAGCGCGGCCTGTCGCCGGTCCGGTTGGTGGGGCTGGACCCGTTCCGGCTGTCGTTGCTGCTCTCGCTCACCGTGCGCAGCGTGCCGGTGGTGGCGTCGCTGGCGACGCGGGTGCGGGAGGCGCAGCGGGCGCGGGGGGTGGAGCGCAGCGTGCGGGCGTTCGCGGTGCCGCTGGTGGTGGGCGCGCTGCGGCACGCGGACGCGCTGGGCGAGGCCCTGTCGGCCCGTGGCCTCGACGACTGAGCCCGCACTTCATCGCAAAGCGGACATAAGGCAGTTGCAACTTATATCTGCACTTTTGGGCAAATATAGCCTTCTTGCGTAAATAAACGACAAAGCGGACGTCGATCGTTCGTTGCGCAAGTAGTCCTTCCCCCGTGCTGCCCACAAGAGCACTGCTCGCCGCCTGCCTGCTGGCCCCCTTCCCGCCGTCCTGCCGGGCACGGCGCACGCGGCCGCGTACTGCTCGATCCCCGACACCCCCGCCCTCACCGCCCAGGAGTCGGGGCCGCGTGAGGGCTACCTGGCCGGATCGGGCAGCGACGCCTTCGTGGACTGGATCTACCCAAGCCCGCGCCCGGCGGCCAAGGAGCCGACGGCGGCCCAGCGCCGCGACTACGCCGGCTTCCCAACCTCACCGCCGTCGACGTCGTCAGGCCCGACGGCACGCCCGGCCAGAAGCTGATCGCCACCTGGTCCACCAATGTGGACGCGGTCATGGCCCAGACCAGCGGCATGGCCGTCTCCGACGACGGCGGCCTGACCTTCGGCCCGCCGCGCGCCACCCCGCTGCGCGAGGCCCCGGTGCAGCTGCACGACGGCCGCCTGTTCGGCACCGCCTACTACCTGACGAAGGTCGACGCCCGCACCACCGAGCTGGACGTCCACACCTCCACCGACCTCGGCCAGACCTGGGACACCGCCAGGTCCACCTTCACCAGCCCCGACGAGCTGGTCGGCGGCGGCGTGGCGCACGGCGTGCCGGTGCAGCTCGCCGACGGGACCGTCCTGGTGACCGTCTACGCCCGTTACACCGCCACCGGCGGCAAGAACCAGGCCGAGCTGTACGCCAGTGCCGACGGCGGGGCAGGACCTTCGCCCGCCGCGGCGTCATCGCCCGCCCGGCCGGGGAGACGACCTACAACGAGACGGCCGTCGAGCAGACCGCCGACGGCAGCCTGCTGGCCGTCATGCGCAAGGACGGCGGCACCTACTCCACGCTGGCCTGGAGCCGCTCCACCGACGAGGGCCGCACCTGGTCGGCGGTGCGCGATCTGCAGCTTTCCGGGCAGAGCTGCACGGTGCGCGGCGTGGCCCCGCGCCTGCTGCTCATGCCCAACGGCGTGCTGGTGCTCAGCGCGGGCCGTCCGGACAACTGGCTGGCGATCTCCCGCACGTCGTCGAACAGCGCCTCGTCGCCGGTGGGGGCGGTGCCCGCGCTGCTGAAGGCGTAGCCGTCCATCGAGGTCACGGCGGCGGTGCGGGGCAGCGTGGCGATCTGGCGGTCACCGGCGTACAGGGTGGCGGCGGACGTGGTTGGCACGCTGCTTGGCGGCCAGGTCGATCCGGCCCGCGCCGGGCGCCAGGACGTCCAGGTGGCGGCGCCTGACGCCGTACCAGCCGCCGTTCTCGAACGTGCCGCTCGCCGGGCAGGCGGTCTCGTTCAGCGTCCCGCCGGCGTTGACGCCGGGCAGCTTGCAGTTGTCGAAGATCTGCACCAGCCGGTTCGTGCCGACGGGGGCCAGCGCGGTGTAACCGGACGAGCCGTGCGTGTCGTAGACGCCGTCGCGGTTGTGGTACGTCACGCGCTGCTGCGTCCAGGAGTCGCCGCGGCCGTCGGACTTCGAGGATCGCTGACCTCGCGTGGCGGCGCGGGAGCGTGCCCGCGCCGCCACCTTGGCCTGCCTTGCGCCGCCTCGACGGGCCGTGTCTATGATCGCGCCATGCCTCCCCTGACGCTTCCCCGCCAGCACGCCCGGACGGCCCGCTTCACCTACGGCGTCCCGCGGAACTTCACGATCTCCCCGGACGGCGCGCGCGTGATCTTCCTGCGGTCCTCCTCGGGCGAGGACCCGGTGCACCGGCTGTGGTCGTTCAGCGTGGCCACGGGGGAGGAGCGCCTGCTGGCCGACCCGGGCACGCCGACGCCCGGCGCGCGGCCGTCGGAGGCCGAGCGGGCCCGCAGGGAACGCACCCGCGAGCAGGCCTCCGGCATCGTGGCCTACGCCACCGACGCGGCCGTCACCAAGGCCGTCTACGCGGCCGAGGGCGCGCTGCACACCGTCGACCTGCTGACCGGCGAGGTGACGGCGCTCGGCCTGAGCGGCTCCGACCCGCGGCTCGACCCGACCGGCGAGCACGTCGCGTTCGTCTCCGGCGGCGCGCTGCACGTCGGTGAGCGGCCGCTGCTCGTCCCCGACGGCACCGACGTGACGTGGGGGCTGCCCGAGCACGTGGCCGGCGAGTCGATGGGCCGCCACCGCGGCTACTGGTGGGCGCCCGACGGGAGCAGGCTGCTGGCCGCCCGGGTGGACAACGCGGCGGTGCAGAAGTGGTGCCTGGCCGAGCCGGCCGAGCCCGGCAGGCCGCCGCGGACCATGGCCTACCCGCCGGCCGGCACGGCCAACGCCGACGTGTCGTTGTGGCTGGTCACACTGGAGGGCCGGCGCACCCGGGTGGTGTGGGACCGCGCGGCCTTCGAGTACGTGGCGGCGGTGTCGTGGACCGGTCAGGGCCTGCTGGTGCTGGTGCAGAGCCGTGACCAGCGCACCACCCGCGTCCTGGAGGTCGATCCGGCCACCGGCGCGACCACCCTGGTGCGCGAGGACACCGACGACGCCTGGCTGGAGCTGGTGGGCGGCGTGCCGTCACGCACGGCCTCGGGCGAGCTGGTCTGGACGGTCGACCGCGACGACACCCGCCGCCTGATGGTGGGCCAGGACGTGGTGACCCCGCCCGGCCTCCAGGTGCTGCAGATCCTGGCCGTCGACGGCGACACCGTGCTCTTCCAGTGCTGCGAGGAGCCGACCGAGCGGCACCTGTGCACCTGGTCCAGGGCCGAGGGCCTGGTCAGGGTGACCGCCGAGCCGGGCGTGCACACCGGCACGCGCGCCGGCGGGGCGACGGTCGTGGTGCGCCGCGCCCTGGAGGAGCACGGCGTGCGGGTGAGCGTGGGTGATCGGGTGATCGCCTCCCACGGCGCGGTGCCGGTGCTGCGGCCGCGGGTGGAGCTGGTGTCGCTGGGCAAGCGCGACCTGCGTACGGCGGTGCTGTTCCCGTCCGGGCACGTGCCGGGGTCGGGGCGGCTGCCGGTGCTGCTGTCGCCGTACGCCGGGCCGATGGCCGCGCGGGTGCTGCGCGGCCTGGACGGCTTCGCGATCGAGCAGTGGTTCGCCGAGCAGGGCTTCGCCGTGCTGGTGACCGACGGGCGGGGCACGCCGGGGCGGGGGCCGGCCTGGGAGCGCGCGGTGCGCTTCGACAAGCTGAGCGCCGCGCTGGAGGACCAGGCCGACGCGCTGCTGGCCGCCGGCGCCCGCCATCCCGACCTGGACCTGGGCCGGGTGGCGATCCGCGGCTGGTCCTACGGCGGTTATCTGTCGGCGGCGGCCGTGCTGCGCCATCCCGACGTCTTCCACGTGGCCGTGGCGGGCGCGCCGGTGACCGATCCCCGCCTGTACGACACCCACTGGCAGGAGCGTTACCTGGGCCATCCCGACGAGCATCCCGAGGCCTACGACCGCTGCTCGCTGCTGCCCGACGCGCCCCGGCTGACCCGTCCGCTGATGCTGGTGCACGGGCTGGCCGACGACAACGTCTTCGCCGCCCACACGCTGCGCCTGTCGGCGGCGCTGCTGGCCGCGGGCCGCCCGCACACCGTTCTGCCGCTGAGCGGCGTGACGCACATGACCCCCCAGGAGGACGTGGCCGAGAGCCTGCTGCTGCTGGAGCTGGAGTTCCTGCGCCACCATCTATCCCAGGTTTGACTTATATAAGGCTGTCCTGAAACACTGAGGTCGTGCACGCGTTCGACGTCCTCGGGGATCCGGTCCGCCGCCGGATCCTGGAGCTGCTGGCCGGCGGCGAGCAGAGTTCCGGCGAGGTCACCTCAGTCATCCAGCGAGAGTTCGGCATCTCGCAGCCGGCGGTCTCCCAGCATCTGAAGGTGCTGCGCGACAACGGGTTCGCCAGCGTGCGGGCCGAGGGCACGCGACGGCTCTACGCCGTGCAGGCCGCGCCGCTGCGCGAGGTCGACCTCTGGCTCGATCGTTTCCGCGGGTTCTGGGACCAGCGCCTCGACGCGCTGGCCACCGAGCTGGCGCGGGGCAGAAGAAAGAAGCACGATGGACAGCCTTGACGAGATATCCCGGATCAGGCGCGAGCTGAAGGACGGCGAGCGCAAGACCGTGTCACTGACCCGCCGCTACGACGCGGAGGTGGAGGACGTCTGGGACGCCTGCACCGACGGCGAGCGCATCGCCCGCTGGTTCATGCCCGTCTCGGGCGACCTGCGGCTGGGGGGCACGTACCAGCTGGAGGGCAACGCGGGCGGGGAGATCCTCGACTGCGAGCCGCCCTCCTACCTCAGGGTGAGCTGGCTGTTCGGGCCCGACCCCGGCTTCTCCGAGGTCGAGGTGCGCCTGTCGCCCGAGGGCGGGGGCACCCTGTTCGAGCTGCGCCACACCGCCGAGGTGCCGCCGGAGATGTGGGGCAGGTACGGGCCCGGGGCGGTGGGCGTGGGCTGGGACCTCGCGCTTCTGGGCCTGGGGCTGCACCTCTCGGGTGCGCCGCTGCCCGACAAGGCCGGTTTCGAGCTGACCGGCGAGGGCCGGAGCTACATCACGGCCAGCAGCAGGGCGTGGGGCGAGGCGTTCGAGCAGGCGGGGGCCTCGCCCGAGTCCGCCGCCACCGCGGTCGCCGCCACCACCGACTTCTACCTACCGACGGAGGACCAGTCATGAGCCAGAAGACCACGACGTTCCTGATGTTCCAGAACCGCGACGCCGAGGAGGCGATGAACTTCTACGTGTCGCTGTTCGAGGACTCCAAGGTGGTGGCCGTCTCCCACTACGGCCCCGGCGGGCCGGGGCCCGAGGGCACCGTCATGCATGCCACGTTCACCCTGGCCGGCCAGGAGTACATGTGCATCGACAGCAGTGAGCAGCACGCGTTCGGCTTCACCCCCTCGATGTCGATCTGGGTCGCGTGCGACACCGAGGAGGAGATCGACCGGCTGTACGCGGCGCTGCTGGAGGGCGGCCGGCCGCTGATGCCGATCGGCTCGTACGGCTTCAGCACCAAGTTCGGCTGGGTCAACGACCGCTTCGGCGTGTCCTGGCAGCTCAACCTGGCCTGACGGCCGCGACGGAGGTCAGGCCAGGCTCTGGCCTCCGTCGACGGTCAGGACGGTCCCGGTCACGAAGTTGTTGGCCATGAGGAACAGCGAGGCCGAGGCCGCCTCCTGGGCGGTGCCGAACCGGCCCAGCGGCGTGCCCGAGCCGGCCGCGGCGACCGCCTCCTCGCCGTCGAGGCCGAAGGTGCCGCGCGAGAGCGGGGTGTCCACGATGCCGTACCTGACGGTGTTGACGCGCAGCCGCAGCGGCGCGAGCTCGACGGCCAGGGTCCTGGTGAGCCCTTCGACGGCGCCGAGGATCGCGATGGCGGCGGCCGCGCCGGGGATGGGCCGCTGGAGGTAGAGGCCGGAGCTGAAGGTGATGGAGCCGCCGGGGGGCAGGACGCGGGCCGCGGCGCGGGCCGCGCCGTAGGCGCCCCAGAAGCGTCCGTCCACGGCCTGGCGGAGCTGCTCGACGGGGGTGTCGAGGAACGGGCCGCCGGCCAGGTCGCCCGCGGTGACCAGGACGTGGTCCACGGGGCCGGCCTCGTCCAGCACGCGTCGCAGGTCGTGTTCGTCGCTGCCGTCCGCGGCGGTGCCCGTCACGGTGCCCGTCACGGTGCCTGTCGCGGCGGCGGAGGTGCGGACTCGGTCCACGGCGGCGGCCAGGCGGTCGCGGTCGCGGGCCACCAGCGTCACGCGCGCTCCGACGGAGGCCAGCAGCGCGCCGGCCGCCAGCCCGATGCCGGAGCTGCCTCCGACGACCACCACGCCGCGGCCGGCCAGCGCGGTGGGCAGGGGCGGGCTCATGGGGACGGGGGCAAGGGTGTTCACGGTCATCGATCTCTCCTCCAGAAATAAACCATACAGTTGGTTTAGGCAGAACCCTGGCGCGCTTCCGCCCAAATGTCAACTGGATGGTTTAATTGCCGGTATGACCTACGACGCCGAAGCGACCAGGCGGCGGATCCTCGCGGCCGCCACGGCCGAGTACGCCGAGCACGGCCTGGCCGGCTCCAGGATCGACCGCATCGCGACCGCCGCCCAGGCCAACAAGCAGGCCATCTACCTCTACTTCGGCGGCAAGGACAAGCTGTTCGGCACGGTCGTGCGGGCCAAGCTGGAGGAGATCTGCCACGCCGTGAGCCTCGACCCGCGCACGCTGCCCGAGGCCGTCGGCCAGCTGTTCGACTGGTACCAGGAGCATCCGGAGCTGGTCCGGTTGCTGATGTGGGAGGCGCTGGAGGTCGGCGACGCGCCGGTGGAGGGCGAACGTGAGCGCCGGGAGTCCTACGTCGGGCACGTCGAGGGCCTGACGGCGGCCGGCCTGCGCGACCGGGCCACCGCCCAGGACTGGCTGTTCACCGTGCTGGGTCTGGTGGCATGGAACTTCGCGGCCCCGCAGATGCGCCGGCTCATCCTCGACGAGCCCGATCCCGACCGGGCGCTGGCCCGCCGCCGCGCGGCGGTCGTGGAGGCGGCGCGCGCCCTGGCGGCGGCCCACGTCCCCGTCCCCGCCGGCTGAGGGTGGGGCGAGTAGGGTGAGTAAGTGTTCACCCACCCTCTCGCGAAGGGCACGACATGAGGCTCGTCATCTTCGGCGCGACCGGCCGCACCGGGCTCGAACTCGTCCGTCAGGCGCTCGACCTGGGCCACGAGGTCACCGCCGTCGTCCGTGATCCCGCCCGGCTGCCGGACGGGCTGCGCGGCCGCGTCGAGACCGTGACCGCCGACCTGGCCGACCCGCAGGCCATCGCCCCGGCGATCAAGGGCCGGGACGCCGTCCTGATCGCGCTCGGCCCGCGCGGGCGCGGCCCGACCACCGTGCACTCGTCGAGCATGCGCTCGATCACCCAGGCGATGGCGCGGGTCTCGGCCCGGCGGGTGCTGCTGGTGAGCGCCGCGGGCCTGGTCGCCGACGCCGGTGACGGCGCGGTCACCCGGTACGTGCTCAAGCCCCTCATCCTGCAGCCGCTGCTCAAGAACTCCTACACCGACCTGGCCGAGTCCGAGCGCCTGCTGCGCGCCACGGGCCTGGACTGGACGATCGTGCGCCCGTCGCGCCTGCTCGACGGCGGGCTCACCGGCCGTTACCGCACGGCCAGGGATCTCAACCTGCGCGGGGGCCGCTCCACCACCCGCGCCGACCTGGCCGACTGCATGCTGAAGCTGGCCGCCGACCCGGCCTCGGCGGGGCACGTCGTGTCGGTGGCCACGTAGCAGGGCTTCAGGCCGCGATCGAGGCCAGGAAGTCGTCGAGCAGGGCCGTCTGGGTCTCTTCGGGGAAGCGTCCGGGGTCGAACAGCGCCTGGACGACGAGCCCGTGGACGAAGGCCACGGCACTGGCCGCCAGCCGTTCGGGGTCGGCCGCCGGAGGCAGTTCGCCGAGGTCGCGGGCGGCCTCCAGATGGGCGCGCAGCGCCGAGCGCAGCCGGGTGTAGCGGGCGGCCTGGCCGGCGCCGAGGTCGTCGTCGGCCAGGGCCAGGTCCCATGAGCTGACCCAGATGCGGTTGCGGGCGACGTCGGCGGGGGCCAGCGGCAGGATGTCGAGCAGCGCGGCCCGCAGGGCGGCCAGGCCGGCGGCGGGGGCCCGGCGCCGGGGGCGGCCGGCCGTGCGCCGCTCCAGCAGGTCGAGCGCGTGCCCGACCAGGGCCCGCTTGGTGGGGAAGTAGTGCATGAGCAGGCCGGTCGAGACGCCCATGGCGGCGGCGACGGCGCGCAGGGTGAGCCCGCCGAACCCCTTGTCGGCCAGCACCTGCCAGACCGCCTGTGAGACGTCCTCGCGGCGGGCTTCACGGTCTCCGGCTGCGGGTGGCATGCTGCTACCTTACATACCGAACGCTCGTTACGTACCTTTGGACGGTGTCCGTGTTCACACTGCCGCTCGGCGACGACGCCGAGCTCCGCCCGCTGGAGCCCTGGCAGGCCCAGGAGTTCCTGGACCACATCGACCGCGCCCGCCCCTTGGTGGACCCGTGGATCCCGTGGGCCGAGCGCAGCACCGACCTGGCCTCGGCCACGGCCGTCCTGCAGCGCTATGCCGACGACCAGGCCGGCGACGGCGCCCGCATCTACGGGATCTGGCTGGCCGGCACGCTGGTCGGCGGCGTCATGTTCACCCGGTTCGACGCGGTCTCGGGGGTGTGCGAGATCGGCTGCTGGCTGGAGGCGGCCGGGACGGGCCGTGGGCTGGTGACCCGGGCCTGCCGGCTGCTGATCGACTGGGCGTTCGCCGAGCGCGGCATGGCGCGCGTGGAATGGTGGGTCTCGCCGGGCAACACGCGCAGCGTCGAGGTGGCGCGCCGGCTCGGGATGACCCGCGACGGCGTGCTGCGCAAGCGTTTCCCGTACCGGGGCGAGCGGCAGGACAGCGAGGTCTGGTCGCTGCTGGCCGACGACGGGCCGCCCTGCGGCGTCAAGGCCGAGCTCGACGGGCTGATGGCGGCGTTCATGGGCGCCTTCACCAACACCGGCGGACGCCGCCCCGACGTCGGCGTCGTGCGCGACCTGTTCGTCCCGCAGGCGATGATCGTCAACAACACCGGGCCCGAGCCCGTGGTCCACGACCTGGACGGCTTCGTCGAGCCCCGGCAGCGCATCCTCACCGACGGGACGCTGACCGAGTTCCGCGAGTGGGAGGTCGCCGAGCGCACCGAGATCTTCGGGTCGGTGGCGCACCGGTTCAGCGACTACCGCAAGTCCGGTGTACGGGACGGGGTGCCGTTCGAGGGCGGGGGCCGCAAGACCACCCAGTTCGTCCGGACGCCCGCCGGGTGGCGGATGAGCTCGATGGCCTGGGACGACGAGTGAGGCCGGGTCAGGCGGCCACCTTGTCCAGGAAGGAACGCACGTTGGCGTGCGTGCGGGCGATCTTCTCCGCCGGCGTCAGCGACTCGTCCACGACGCCGGCGCCCGCGGCCTGCTTCCTGCCGCGCAGGTAGAGGGGGCAGGCCAGGTCGGCGCACAGGTACTGGCCGACGGTGTTGCCCTGGCGGCCGGGCTCGCCGGTGCGGCGGGCGGTCATCAGGGCGACGCCGCCGCTGGTGTGGGTGGTCAGGCAGAAGGAGCACATGCTGCGCGAGGTGAAGGCCCGCGGGGCGCCGGAGGTCACGCGCAGGGCGACGCCCACGAGGGTGTCGTCGCGTTCGGCGACCAGGTAGGCGCGCTCGGGGGCGCCGGGATCTCGCCAGCCGAGGAAGTCGAGGTCGTCCCAGGGCAGGTCGGCCAGTTCCCTGGGCAGGCCGACGCGTTTGGCCTCGCCTTTGGTGCAGTTGATGAACGATGTGCGGATGTCGGGTTCGGTCAGCGGTCTCATGGTTGTGGAGGCTAGCCGTTCTTAACGGTAGTATGCAAATACTTAAAGCCTTTAAGAAGGAGTGCCGTGGTGGCCCGCGCCGGAGTGACCGTCGACCGTCTGACCAGGGCGGCCGCGGACCTGGCCGACGAGGTCGGCTTCCAGAACGTGACCGTCTCCGCGCTCGCCCGCGGCTTCGGCGTCAAGCCCGCCGCCCTGTACGCGCACGTCAAGGACCTCCAGGAGCTGCGGCTCAGGGTGGCGGAGCTGGCCTTGGGCGAGATGGCCGACCGGGCCGCCGCCGCGCTGGCCGGCCGGTCGGGCAAGGAGGCGCTGGTGCCCTTCGCCAACGCCTACCGCGGCTACGCCAAGGAACATCCGGGCCGCTACGCCGCCACCCAGCTGGAGCTCGACTCCGAGTCGCTGGACGTCAGCGCGGGCCGCCGCCACGCGGAGCTGACGCGGGCCGTCCTGCGCGCCTACGGCCTGTCCGAGCCCGACCAGACCGACGCGCTGCGCATGATGAGCAGCACGCTGCACGGTTACGTGACGCTGGAGACGGCCGGCGGGTTCCGCCGTCATCCCCGCGACGTGGAGTCCTCCTGGTCCAGGACGCTGGACGCCCTGGACGCCGTCCTGCGGAACTGGCCCCCGGCCTGAGAACCGACCTGAGAACCGGGCTCAGACGGCCGCCCACAGCTGGGCCTTGTTGGTCAGCCCCGGCGAGCACGGGAAGATCTTGACGAAGGTGTCCAGGGTGTCCAGGCAGCTTCCCGACGCCAGGGCCGAACGGATCTGGTTGAACCCCGAGCCCTTGACGAACGGCACCCCGCCCAGCGTGAACCATCTGACGGCGGGGTCGGACTCGCCGCAGGCCCGTTCCACCACCTGCGCGCCGAACCCGGCCGATTCGGCCGCCACGCACATCCGGGTCAGCGGGTTGCGCAGCAGGAACGCGTCCCCGGCCAGCGGGAGGATCTCCCACTGCTGCTCGTTGACGCTGTGGCAGGTGAAGCGCTGCAGCCGGGCGCCGGGGACGAAGATGTCGTCCTCGGTCCGGATGTCGAGGCATTTGCTCTGTTCGGCCTCCTTGACGTGGACGGGCGTCGCGGCGTGGGCGGTGGCGGGGATCAGGCCGAGGGCGAGCGCGGCGCCCAGCGCGTACCCGATCCGGCGCAGGTGTCTCATGGGGGTCTCCTTCTGGTCGTTGCGGGTGTCCATCTGTCTGGGCGTTCCATGGCGTTCCATCGAGGTGCGTGTTGGCCGCGGGGCCGCCGGTGCCGCACAGTGGCCGGGTGAGCGATGTGACGACGGATCAGGCCCTGTCCGGCGGCGTGGGCGGGGCGGCCGCGCTGGAGCCGCTGCTGCGTGACGTGCTGGCCGCCCTGGCCGAGGGCGCGCGACGGCGGGCCGGTCCGCTGCCCGCCGGCACGCCCGGTGAGCTGGCCGCCGAGGTGGCGCGGGCGTTCGCGTCGGAGGGCGGCGGCCTGACGGCGCTGACCGAGCTGCTGGCCTACGGGAGCGCCGATCCGGCCGATCCGTTCTGCGCGGCGCATCTGCACTGTCCGCCGCTGGCCGTGGCGGTGGCGGCCGATCTGGCGGTCTCGGCGCTCAACCCGTCGCTGGACTCCTGGGACCAGGCGCCGGCCGCGACCGCGCTGGAGACGTCGCTGCTGGCCGAGCTGGCCGATCTGGTGGGGTTCGGGTCGGCGGCGGCCGGCGTGCTGACCTCGGGCGGCACCGAGTCCAACCTGATGGGCCTGATGCTGGCCAGGGACGCGGTGGTGGGCCGGGCGGCGGGCGACAGGGTCGAGCTGGCGGGCCTGCCGGGGCGAGGGCCCGCCGGCTCGGCCCGGCCGCGGATCTTCGCCTCCGAGGCGGCGCACTTCTCCGTCCGGCGGGCCGCGGCGCTGCTCGGGCTCGGGGAGGAGGCGGTGGTGGCCGTCCCGGCCGACCGGGAGCTGCGGATGGACGCCGGCACGCTGGCGGGGGCGCTGGGGGCGAGCGTGCGGCGTGGGGAGCTGCCGGTGGCGGTGGTGGCCACGGCGGGCACGACGGACACCGGGGCGATCGATCCGTTGCGGGCGTGCGCGGCGCTGGCCGCCGAGCACGGCGCCTGGCTGCACGTCGATGCCGCCTACGGTGGTGGCGCGCTGCTGTCGGACCGGCTCGCGCCGCTCCTGGACGGTCTCGCGCTGGCCGACTCGGTGTCGCTGGACTGGCACAAGCTCGGCTGGCAGCCGGCCGCGGCGGGGGTCTTCCTGGTGCGCCGGGCCGAGACGTACGCGTCGCTGGCCCGGCGGGCGGCCTACCTCAACCCGGCCGACGACGAGGAGGCCGGTTATCCGAGCCTGCTGGGGTACTCGCTGCGCACCACGCGGCGGGCCGACGCGTTCAAGATCGTGGTGACGTTGCGCACGCTGGGCCGGGCGGGGCTGGGCCGCCTGGTGGAGGCCTGCCATGACCTGGCCCGGCACGGCGCGGCGGCGGTGCGCGCCCATCGGCGGCTGGAGCTGCACGCCGATCCGGTGCTGACCGCGTTCCTGTTCCGGTACGTGCCGGCCGATCCGGCGCGCTCGGATGAGGTGAACGCGGGGTTGCGGCGCAGGCTGCTGCGGGAGGGGCGGGCGGTGGTGGGGCGTACCGAGCTGCCGGGGGCGGGGCCGGGGCGGGTGCGGCTCAAGCTGACTCTGCTCAACCCGTACGCCACGCCGGCCGACCTCGACCGGCTGGTGGCGACGGTGGCGGCGGCGGGCGAGGCCGAGGAGCTCGCCCCCTGACCGGCCCCACCCCGGCCCCCACCCCGGCCCGCCCCCGGCGCAGTCAGTGGAGGAGGGTGGAGGGGTCGCGTTCCGGGGGGCCCGCGGGCCACCAGTGGCCGTCGTGCCGGGTGAAGGGGTACCAGCGGCCGTCGCGGCCGTAGCGGACCTGGCGGGGGCCGAGGGTCCAGCGGTTGCGCCAGGTCTCCAGGCCGGGCGGGGGTTCGCCGTCCCAGCCGGACTCCAGCAGCGCCTGCGCTCTGGCCAGGTCCTGGCGGGGCGGCGTCCAGGGGGTTTCGAGGGCGTCGAGGCCGGGGGCGCCGCCGTAGCGCCAGGCCTGGACGGCGGGTTCCAGGCCGAGGTCGAGGTCGTGCTCGGCGGCCAGGCGGACGCGGTCCTGGTGTTCGGTCAGCGGTTCCAGGCGGCCGCGCTGCAGGATCTGGCGGGCGCGGCCGGCGGCGGAGGCGGCCAGCACGGCCAGGGCGGCCACGTCCACGCCGGGT
The DNA here is from genome assembly GCF_040642995.1 of Nonomuraea sp. NPDC047529. Taxonomy (NCBI): domain Bacteria; kingdom Bacillati; phylum Actinomycetota; class Actinomycetes; order Streptosporangiales; family Streptosporangiaceae; genus Nonomuraea; species Nonomuraea sp. NPDC047529. The sequence continues at coordinate 120,914 of NZ_JBEYTJ010000011.1, forward strand.
GCGGGGTCCAGGGCCAGGGGGGTGAAGGCGCTCTCGTGCGGCGGCGGTTCGGGCAGCGGCGGCCGGCCGGCCGCGAACGCCTGCGCCGCGGGCACGCCACCGGCCGCGGCAGTGGTCCCCGCGCCGGCGGCGGGGGGCTGGGCCAGGGGCAGGTGGCGGGTCTGCAGGGCCTCGATCAGGTCCCGCTCGCCGCGTCCGCGCAGCAGCAGCAGGACGAACGGGTCGCCGTCCAGCAGCCAGGACGCCTGGTAGCACAGGGCGGCGGCGTGCTTGCACGGGTGTCCCCAGTCGGGGCAGGAGCATTCGGGTTCCAGGTCGCCGACGGTGGGCAGCAGCGGCACGGCGGCGTCCTCGGCGGCCTCGACCAGGTCGTGCGGGACGTCGCGGTCGAGCAGGGCGGCGATGTGCCCGGCCTTGGCGGCGACCTGGTCCAGGAAGCGTTCCCAGGCGGCGTCGGTGAGCTGTTCGACGCGGACGACGGTGTCGTACTCGTGCTCGATGACGGCGGCGAGCCTGCCGGGGCTGACGGTGATCGGGCCGACCTGGCCGGTCTTGGCGTAGGCGCGGCCCTTGCGCAGCAGGGTCTGGTCGAGCGAGGTGTCCTCCAGGGCCTTGATCCACGCCTGGCCCCACCAGGTGGTGGCGAAGCGGGCGCCGGCGCGTTGCGGGGGGAAGGCGGCGAATCCGCGTACGGCGGTCATCTGAGCTCCACGAGTGCGGCGAGTTCGGCGTCGGTCAGCTCGGTGAAGGCGGCCTCGCCGGAGGCCAGGACGGCGTCGGCGAGCGAGCGCTTGGCGCTCAGCATGGCGGCGATGCGGTCCTCGATCGTGCCTTCGGCGATGAGGCGGTGCACCTGGACGGGCCGGGTCTGGCCGATGCGGTAGGCGCGGTCGGTGGCCTGGTCCTCCACGGCGGGGTTCCACCAGCGGTCGTAGTGGATGACGTGGTCGGCGCGGGTGAGGTTGAGGCCGGTGCCGGCGGCCTTGAGGGAGAGCAGGAAGACGGGGGCGTGGCCGTCCTGGAAGCGGGCGACCATCTCCTCGCGGCGGGCGACCGGGGTGCCGCCGTGCAGGAGCTGGGTGCCGACGCCGCGGCCGGTCAGGTGCTTGTCCAGGAGCCGGGCCATGGCGACGTACTGGGTGAAGACCAGCACGGCGCCGTCCTCGGCGACGATCGTGTCGACGAGCTCGTCGAGGAGTTCGAGCTTGCCGGAGCGGCCGGTCAGCCGGGGGGACGATTCGTGCAGGTAGTGGGCGGGGTGGTTGCAGATCTGCTTGAGCCCGGTCAGCAGTTTGACGATCAGGCCGCGTCTGGCCATGCCCTTGGCGTTCTCGATCTGGGTCATGCTCTCGCGGACGACGGCCTCGTACAGGGCGGCCTGTTCGGTGGTGAGGGGGACGGGCCGGTCGGTCTCGGTCTTGGGCGGCAGTTCGGGGGCGATGCCGGGGTCGCTCTTGCGGCGGCGCAGCAGGAACGGGCCGACGAGCCTGGCCAGCCGGGCGGCGGTGTCGGCGTCGCCGGACTCGACCGGTTTGGCCCAGCGGGCCCTGAAGCGGGTCAGGGGGCCGAGCAGGCCGGGGGTGGTCCAGTCGAGGACGGCCCACAGTTCGGACAGGTTGTTCTCCACGGGCGTGCCGGTGAGGGCGACGCGGGCGGCGGCGGGGATCTCGCGCAGCGCCTTGGCGGTGCCGGAGGCGGGGTTCTTGACGTGCTGGGCCTCGTCGGCGACCAGCAGGCCCCAGGGGTGGGCGCCGAGGGTGGCGGCGTCCAGGCGCATGGTGCCGTACGTGGTGAGCACGAACCCGTCGTCGGCCAGGGTGCGGGCGGCGCCGTGGTAGCGGCGGACCGGGACGCCGGGGGCGAACCTGGTGATCTCGCGTTCCCAGTTGCCCAGCAGCGAGGCCGGGCAGACGACGAGGGTGGGCCCGGTGCCGGCGCGGTGCAGGTGGAGCGCGATCAGGGTGATGGTCTTGCCCAGGCCCATGTCGTCGGCCAGGCAGCCGCCCAGGCCGAGCGAGGTCATCCTGGCCAGCCAGCGCAGCCCTTGGAGCTGGTAGTCGCGCAGGGTGGCGGCCAGGCCAGGCGGCGGGTCGACGGGGTCGGGGTCGGTGAGCCGGTCGCGCAGGTCGGCGAGCCAGGCGGTGGGCTCGACGGCGATCTGTTCCGGTTCGCCTTCGGCGTCGATCTCGACCGTGCCGGTGAGCGCGGCGCCGAGCGCCTGGAGGCCGGTGAGGGGTTTGAGGTCGCGCAGGCGGGCCTTGCGGGCCAGGCCGGGTTCGATGAGCACCCATTGGTCGCGCAGCCGTACGACGGGCCGGTGGGACTCGGCCAGCAGGTCCATCTCGGCGGCGCTCAGCGGGGCGCCGCCGAGGGCGAGCCGCCAGTTGAAGCTGGTCAGGTGGCGGCCGCCCAGGAAGGAGGGCAGGTCGGAGGGCGCGCTGTCGCGTTCGCCGACGACGGCGTGGGCGCTCAGGCCGCGGACGAGGGAGCGCGGCCAGTGGACCTCGACGCCGGCGGCGGTGAGCCGGTCGGCCGCGCCGGTCAGCAGGTCCTCCACGTCGCCGTCGGTGAGGGCGAGCTCGTCGGGGACGGCGTGGTCGAGCAGCCGTTCCAGGCGGGGCCAGGCGCGGGCGGCGCGGCGCAGGGCGAGGGTGACCTCGATCCTGGCGCCGGGGCCGAACCCGGGGTCGTGTCCTTGCCACAGGTCGGCGGCGTCCACGACGAGCGAGGGGTCGGCCAGGCCGTGCACCTGGACGACGGCCCGGAAGTCGGCTTGGGCCAGGTCGTCGGTCTCCAGCCGGAGCGAGAGCCGGACGCCGGAGTCGAGCCCCGCCGAGACCTCCTGGGCCCAGGGCCGCAGGTGGGGCACCTTGACGGGTTTGACGGCGGCGAAGGCGGTGGTGCCGGTGGCGCGTACGGCTCCGGGCGAGCGGGGCATGGCGTCGGCCACGGCGTCGAGGAAGGCGCGCACGAGCGGCTCGGCGTCGGGCAGCAGCAGGTCGCCCACGGGGAGGGCGCGGGCGGCGGCGGGCATGGCCTCGGCCAGTTCGCGCACCCGGCGGGCGTCGGCGGCGTCGAGGGGGCCGGCGCGCCAGGAGTCGTGGCCGTCGGGTGAGACGGCGGGCAGGATGCGGCCGCGGGTGACGAGCTGGAGGGCGACCAGCGCGACCGCGCCCCAGAAGCGGGTGGCCGGGTGGGCGGCGGCGTCGGCGCGCGCCCTGGCCAGCACGGCGACGGCGTCGGCGACGGGGATCTCGGTGACGGCGCGCTCGCGGGGGCGGGGCGAGCCGTCACCGTCCTGTTCGATCACTGTTTCGAGCACAGTGGCCGTGCCGTCGCCTTCGTCGTCGAGGAAGACCAAATGACCGGACCTGGGGGGATCGCCGGGTCGGAAGATCGCTGGGTGTCGTGCCAGATCCGGAAGAGGACTCATAGACCGTACAGTGTACGGTACGTGGGGGTGTGGTTTACCACAGAGCACATCCGGCAGTCCGCCTCATTACCGGTCTACCCGATCATTCGTAGCCTGGGGGACATGACGGATTGGTTGATTGCGTTGATGGAGAACCTCGGCGCCTTCGGGGCCGGGCTGGCGATCATGCTGGAGAACCTGTTCCCGCCGCTGCCCAGCGAGGTCATCCTGCCCTTGTCCGGCTTCACCGCCGCCAGGGGCGAGCTGGCCCTGCTGGAGGTGCTGGTGTGGACGACGCTCGGCTCCGTCGCCGGGGCGCTGGCGCTGTACGGGGTGGGCGCGATGCTCGGCCGCGAGCGCACGCTGGCCATCGCCGCCAAGCTGCCGCTGGTCAAGGTGTCCGACATCGAGAAGACCGAGGCGTGGTTCCTGCGGCACGGCCGCAAGAGCGTCTTCTTCGGCCGGATGATCCCCGTCTTCCGCAGCCTGATCTCGGTGCCGGCGGGTGTGGAACGTATGCCGCTGGTGACGTTCACGCTGCTCACGACGGCCGGCAGCGCCATCTGGAACACCATCTTCGTGCTTGCGGGATACTTTCTCGGCGAGAACTGGTCGCTGGTGGAGGCCTACGTGGGCATCGGCACCAACGTGGTGATCGGCCTGGTGGCGCTGGCGATCGTGGTCTTCGTCACGGTACGGCTGACGGAACGGCGCAAAGGACGGCATGCGAACCGCCGCTGAAGGGCTGAAGGTGCTGGGCGCGGTGGTCCTGGGCGGGCTCACCGCGCCGGCCGGCGCGCTGTTCCTGCTGCTCACCCTGCCCGTGCTGGGCCGGCCGCGGGTGCGGGAGCGGGCGGCGCGGCTGGCCGCGTTCGAGGCGCGCCGCCTGCGCCTGGACACCGCCGCGCTCGACGCCCTGTCCGGGTGGGACACGCGGCCGGCGCGCTACCTGGCCGCCAGGATCCCGGCCGGGGTGCTGGGCGGGCTGGTGGTGGCGCTGCTGGTGCTGGGCGCGCGCGCCGGGGTGCTGCTGCTGGGGGCCTGGGCCCGGGGCGAGCCCTACGACGGGATGACGCCGACGCCGCCGCTGGTGCTCTACTTCGTGGTCGGCGGGTGCGTGCTGCTGTTCATCGCCCTGTCGGGGCTGGCGGGGGTGCACGCGCTGGAGCGGCGGCTGGCCGGGCGCATGCTGGGGCCCGACCGTACCGAGGCGCTGGAACGCAGGATCGCCGAGCTGGCCGAGAGCCGGGCCGGGATCGTGGCCGCGGTCGACTCCGAGCGCCGCCGGATCGAGCGTGACCTGCACGACGGGCTCCAGCAGCGCCTGGTGGCGTTGTCGATGCTCATCGGGCGGTCCCGGCGGGGGCGTCCGGAGCTGCTGGGGCAGGCGCACGAGCAGGCCCAGCAGGCGCTGGCCGAACTGCGCGAGGTGGCCTGGCGGGTCTATCCCAGCGGGCTGGACTCCCTCGGGCTGGGCGAGGCGCTGGCCGGGGTGGCCGAGCGCGCGGGCGTGCCGGTCACGGTGGTGTGCGAGCTGCCGCTGCGGCCGCCGATGGCGGTGGAGACGGCGGCGTACTTCGTGGTCAGCGAGGCGGTGACCAACGCCGCCAAGCACGCGGCCGCCACGCTGGTGACGGTCGAGGTCAGGCAGGAGGACGACAGGGTGCTCGTACGGGTGGGCGACGACGGGACGGGCGGCGCGCGGCCCTCGGGGGGCGGCCTTTCCGGGCTGGCCAGGCGGGTGGCGGCGCTCGACGGCGCCTTCGAGGTGGTCAGCCCGCCCGGCGGCCCGACGACGGTGTCGGCGGTGCTGCCGTGCGGGTGATCCTGGCCGAGGACTCCACGCTGCTGCGCGAGGGCCTGGTACGCCTGCTGGGCGAGGAGGGCCACCAGGTGCCGGCCGCCGTGAGCGACGGCGAGGCCCTGGTGGCGGCGGTGGCCGAGCACGCCCCGGACGTCGTGGTGGTCGACGTGCGCATGCCGCCGACCCACACCGACGAGGGGCTGCGGGCGGCGCTGGAGATCCGTCGGCGCTGGCCGCACGTCAAGGTTCTGGTGCTGTCGCAGTACGTGGAGAAGCGGTACGCCACCGAGCTGATGAGCGCCGACGTCGAAGGCGTGGGCTACCTGCTGAAGGACCGGGTGGCGCAGGTCGGCGACTTCCTGGACGCGCTGGAGCGGGTGGCGGCCGGCGGCGCGGCCTTCGATCCGGAGGTGGTGCGGCAGCTGCTGGCCCGTACCACGCAGGTCGATCCGCTGGCCCGGCTGACCGCGCGGGAGCGGGAGGTGCTGGAGCGCATGGCCCAGGGCATGACCAACGCCTCGATCGCCGCGCAGTTGCACGTCTCGCAGAGCGCGGTGGAAAAGCACGTCAACTCGCTGTTCGACAAGCTGGGCCTGTCGCACGCCAGCGGGTACAGCCGCCGGGTGCTGGCCGTCCTGCACTTCCTGAAGTCCTGAAGGGGTCCGTTGTGCGCGTGCGTGTCTTCCGTCATGAGGATCTGCCGTCCCTGCGGTCGGTCATGGCGGGGTGGATCGGCCAGGCGGGGCGGTGCGGTTACGACCACGTCGGCGAGCTGCCGCACCGCGTCTATGACAATCTGCGCGACCGCCGTCCGGCCGCCGAGCTGGTACGGCTGTGGGAGGACGGCGACGGCCTGGCCGGGATCGCGATCCTGCTGCGGTTCGGCTGCGCCTTCGACGTCTTCGCCGCGCCGCGGCTGCGTGGCGGGCCGCGGGAGCTGGACATGCTGGAGGAGGCGGCCGGGGCGACCGCGCGGATGATGGACCCGGGTGAGCCGTACGTGCTGACCGACGTCTTCGACTGCGACGCCGCGCGGATCGGCCTGCTGGGACGGGCCGGTTTCGAGCGGTTCCGGGTCTGGGACCACGTCAACGAGCGCGATCTGCGCGACCCGGTGCCCGAGCCGGGCGTGCCGGCCGGGTTCGTGGTGCGGCACGCCGTCGCCGAGGACGCCCATGGGCTGGCCGAGGCGCGCAACGCGGCGTTCGGCGACGACTGGACCGGGCCGCTCTACCGCGCGGCGGTGATGGAGCGGCCCGGCTACGACCCGGCCGACGAGATCGTGGTCCAGGCGCCGGACGGGCGGATCGCGGCCTTCGCGGTCGGCTGGATCGACGAGCGCAACGCGATCGGTCATTTCGAGCCGGTCGGCACCCATCCGGCGTTCTGGCGGCGGGGCCTGGCGCGGGCGGCGATGCTGCACGCGATGCGCCGCATGCGGGCGCTGGGCGTGGGGGTGGTGACGGTGAACCACGACGCGACCAACGTGGCCGCCCGCGAGCTCTACCGTTCGCTGGGTTTCGTCCGGCGGCACGAGACGTTCGGCTTCCGCCGCCCGGTGGGCTGAGCGGCCTACTTGCTCTGGATCTGGCCCAGGGGGTGGGGGGCGGCTCTCAGGGCGGCGCGGGCGTCGGGCCAGGCGGTGTCGCCGGGGTCGAGGGCGGTGCGCAGGTAGGCCGTGGTCAGCCGCTGCAGCAGGGCCAGGCGTTCGGGGCTCTCGTCGGTGGTCTCGGCGACTTGGTGTCCGGCGACGCCGCCGAGGGTGTGCTCGGCGCCGAACAGGGTCAGCAGGCTCTTGTCGCCGGGGCTGAGGTGGTAGCCGTCGGTGAACCAGTCCGGCCCTCGCCTCGACAGCGGGGAGTCGTCCTTGTCGCCGGCGACCAGCAGGGCGGGGGTGGTCATGCCGTCGAAGGCGGGGTTCATGAAGGGGAAGTGCTCGGCGGCGAACGTTGACAGGTCACGGCCGCCCAGGCCGGGGAGGGCGAGCAGCACGCCTGCCTTGACGCGGGGGTCGGACAGGTCCTGTCCTGGCGTGCCGTCGGCGTCCAGGACGCGGGCGCCGAGGAGCATGCCGGCGCTCTGGGCTCCCCAGGAGTGGCCGGCGACGGCCAGGCGGTCGTGGTCCAGGCGTCCGGCCAGGCCGGGGAGGGCGGCTTCCAGGACGTCCAGGTCGTCGATGACGCGCCTGAGGTCCTCGACCCTGACGCGCCAGATCGTGGGGGTGCGGGGGTCGTCGGCGGGCAGGGCGAGGGTGCGGGAGTCGAGGTGGGTGGGTTGCACGACGGCGAAGCCGTGGGCGGCCCAGAAGTCGGCCAGGGGGGCGTAGCCGTCCATGGACCAGCCGTGGCCGTGGGACAGGACGATGACGGGCAGGCGGTCGCCGGTGGCGGGGGCCGAGACGCGGACCTGGAGGTCCTCGCCCCGTCCGGGTGCGGGCAGGACGACCGGCCTGACCGAGACGACCGGGGTGCTGGGCGATGTGGGCATGGGTGTGCCTTCCGGGTGGGTGGTGGCAGGTGGGCGTGGCGGAGGGCAGGGCTTTGCCGCCGGCGCTCCGCTCTGACATCATGAGCAAGCGGGACTGTGTCCCGTTTTGACGATACGGGACCGTGTCCCGTTTAGCAATCCGGAGGGAACGGCGTGGACCACTCGCGTCCGAAACGGGCTGATGCCCGGCGTAACGAGGAGAACCTGCTCCGCGCGGCCGCCGCGGTGTTCCTCACCTCGGGCGTGGAGGCGCCGATCCGTGACATCGCGGCCGAGGCCGGGGTCGGGACCGCCACGATCTACCGCCATTTCCCGACCCGGGCCGACCTGGTCATCGCCGTCTACCGTCACCAGGTCGAGTCCTGCGCCGAGGCCGGTCCGGCGCTGCTGGCCTCCTCCGCGAGCCCGTACGCGGCGCTGGGGCAGTGGATCGACCTGTTCGTCGACTTCCTGGTCACCAAGCACGGGCTGGCCGCGGTGCTGCAGCCGGACAACACCGGCTTCCAGACGTTGCACGCCTACTTCCTGGACCGGCTGGTGCCGGTGTGCGCGCGCCTGCTGGAGGCCGCGGCGGCCGCCGGTGAGATCCGCGCCGGCCTGGACGCCTTCGAGCTCATGCGCGGGGTGGGGAACCTGTGCATCGGGGCCGGCGCCGACCCCCGCTACGACGCCCGCCGCCTGGTCGGGTTCCTCGTGGCGGGGCTGGGCCGGTGAAAGGGTGACCGTAGGAGAACCGTAAGCCGGACCCGCGAGACTTCGGGCACATCACGACACGGCGTGGCCGGACGGCCCCGCCCCCGCATGGAGGGTCATCATGAGGACGATCAGCGCAAACCTGTTCATCTCGCTCGACGGTGTCATCCAGGACCCGGCCGACTGGCACTTCCCGTACTTCAACGATGAGATGGGCGCGGCGGTGACGTCGCAGATGGCCGACACGATGCTGCTGGGCCGCAAGACCTACGACAGCTTCGCCGGGGCGTGGCCGCAGCGCGAGGAGGCGGGCGGCGAGGACGCCGATTTCGCCAGGACGATCGGCGACGCGCGCAAGATCGTGGTGTCCCGTCAGCCGCTGGAGTTCACCTGGCGCAACTCCGAGCTGCTGCAGGGCGACCTGGTCAAGGCCGTGACCGAGCTGAAGTCCGAGCCGGGCGGCCGGATCGCGATGAGCGGCTCGGTCTCGGTGGTCCGCCGGCTCCTGGCCGCCGGGCTGCTGGACGAGCTGCACCTGCTCGTGCACCCGATCGCGGTGCGCAAGGGCGAGCGGCTGTTCGACGAGGGGGACACCCCGATCCCGCTGGAGCTGGTCAGCTCCCAGACGTTCACCACGGGCGTGTTGTACCTGGTCTACCGTCCCGCCGCGGCCGTGGGCGAGGGCTCCTACGACGACGCCAAGGCCCATCTGCCCCAGGACGTCCGGTAACGCTCGGTAACGCGCGTCGCACAGGTCCGGTCCCGCCTCGCGCGGGGCCGGGCCTGTGGCGCGTCTCGGGCGGGATCGGGCCTGTGGCGTGTCCGGTCCCGCCTCGGGCCGGGCCGCTCCAGCCCGGGCCGGGTCTGTGGTGTGTGCCGGGTCAGCGTGCCAGCAGGTCGTCCACTTCGGCGGCGAAGAGCAGGGCGGGGTCGAAGCCCATGCCGGTGAAGTGGCCGGCCAGTTCCAGGGACAGCACGCCGTGGACCCGGGTCCAGAAGCTGAGCGCCTGGTGCAGGACGGCGGGCGGGGCGGGGTGGCCGGCGGCCCAGTCGCCATGGTCGGCCAGGTGGCGTTCAAGCAGGCTGGCGGGCTGCTCTGGCTGCTCGGGCGGGGTGGCCGAGCCGGCGTCGAGCAGGAGCGTCATGATCTGGGATGAGATGGCGGTGATGTCGTCGGGGGCGTGGTAGCCGGGGACGGGGGTGCCGTAGATGAGCAGGTACCGCTGGGGGTCACGCAGAGCCCAGCCGCGTACGGCGTGAGCAAGCACGGCCAGGCCACCGCCTTCCTCGCTGCTTGTCCCGCCGTTTTTCCCGGCGGCTTCTTCTGCGGCTGTTCGGAGGGTGTCGGCGAGGCTGCGGTAGGCGTCGCGGATGAGTTCGGTGATCAGCTCGTCGCGGTTGGCGTAGTAGCGGTAGAGCGCGGGGCCGCTCATGCCCATCTGTTTGGCGATCGCGTTGAGGGACAGCGCGGAGGCTCCGGTGGTGGCGATCTGCCGCCAGGCGTGTTCCTTGATCTCGGCGCGGACCTGGGCGCGGTAGCGCTCGCGCGGGGTCGCCGTGCCGGTGTCGGCCATGGTCATGCCGCCTTCCGCTACACCTCAGAAATTTAGTTAGAGGCTATCACGAACGTTGTTGACACTCCTCTCGTCGCACCGTTATAACTTCTAACGAACGCACGAGCTTCTAGCCGCCCGTGGCCGTCCAGGTGAAGGGGAAACGTCATGACCAGCACGTACCAACCGCCCGCCCGTACCGGCCGCGGCACGCCGGTGGCGGTGAGCGTCGCCGCCTGGGCGGTCCCCGTCATGGTCGTCGGCCAGTTCGCGCTGCTGGCGGCCGTTCCGGTCGCGGTCGTGCTGGTCGGCGCCCTGCGTCACGCCCGGGACCGGGTGGTGCGATGGGCGGCCGTGCTGGTCGCCCTCACCTACGCGGCGCCGCTGGCCGTGTGGCTGGTCCGGTCCGACGCGGCGCCGAGCCTGTCGAAGGACATGCACCCCGCCTTCGCCGTGCTGATCGTCGCCGCCTGCGCCGCCCTGGTCGCGGCCGTCCTGCGGGCCGGCCGCCGCTGAGGCGTCCCCCTTCGATCTCGATCCCTCAACGAGAGGAACACCACCATGTTCAGCAACATCCGTATCGCCTCGTTCCTGATCCCGCTGGCCGTCGCCGGCGTCCTGGCGGGCAACGTCCCGGCCGCCCAGGCCACCACTCACGGGTCCCGGTGCCGCGGGGAGGGCGTGGACGCCTCGGCCCGCATCCGCTACCACGCCGACATCGTGATCAAGGCTCCGCTGAGCAGGATCTTCCGGCTGCAGACCCGGGTGGAGGGGTGGCCCGACTGGCAGAAGCCCGTCCTGTCCAGCAAGCGCCTCGACCACGGCCCGCTGCGCGCCGGGTCGTCGTGGCGCTGGACCACCCCGGCTCCGGCCACCGCCACGACCCCGGCCACCACCATGCACATCACCTCCACCCTGCGCCGCCTCAAGAGCGAGGACTGCCTGCTGTGGAGCGGCCCGGCGGTCGGCGAGGGCGTGCGCATCGACCAGGGCGTGCACCTGTGGACGTTCACCCGGGTCAAGGGCGGTGTGCGCGTGCACACCGAGGAGACCTGGACCGGCGCCCAGGTCGAGGCCGACGTGGCCACCTCCACCAAGCTCCTCGGCGCGGGGCTGGAGGCGTGGCTGCGCGACCTGAAGACCGCCGCCGAGTCCCGCTGACCGCCCGCGCCCTGTGACGCACGCCACCGTCGCCGGATGTCACAGGGCGGCGGCGGCCGGCGTCCTGTGCGTGTGGCAGGGTCGAGAACCGACAGGCAGGAGCAGATTGTGAGCCAGAGCGCCGAACCGGCGGACCAGTCCGACAGCGCGACCCAGACGTTCGTCGCCCATCGCAACCTGCTGTTCACCGTCGCCTACGAGATGCTGGGCTCGGCCGCCGACGCCGAGGACATCCTGCAGGAGACCTGGTTGCGGTGGGCGTCGATCGAGCTGGAGGGCGTGCGTGACCGGCGCGCGTTCCTGGTCCGCATGGTCACCCGGAAGGCCCTGACCCGGCTGCGCACCCTGCGCCGGCGTAAGGAGTCCTACGTCGGCCCGTGGCTGCCCGAGCCGCTGCTGACCTCGCCGGACGTGGCCGAGGACGTCGAGCTGGCCGAGAGCGTCTCGATGGCCATGCTGCTGGTGCTGGAGACGCTCCATCCCACCGAGCGCGCGGTGTTCGTGCTGCGGGAGGTGTTCGGCCTGGACTACGACGAGATCGCCGAGGCCGTCGCCAAGACCCCGGCGGCGGTGCGGCAGATCGCCCACCGCGCCCGGGGCCATGTGGCCGCGCGCCGTCCCCGCGCGAGCGTCTCGGCCGAGCAGGCCCGCCAGGCGCTGACGGCCTTCCAGGGCGCGATCGAGACCGGCGACCTGCGGGGCCTGCTCGACCTGCTGGCGCCGGACGTCGTCCTGCTCACCGACGGCGGCGGCGTGGTGCGGGCCGCGCTCGCGCCGGTCGAGGGCGCGCTCACGGTGGCCGAGGTGCTGTCCAGGATCGCCGGCGCGGCCCGTCTGCGCCCGGCCCAGGTCAACGGGCATCCGGCCTTGATCGTCGAGATCGACGGCGAGGTCGACTCCGTCCTGGCCATCCGCCTGGACGACGGTCTCATCAGCGGCCTGTACGCCGTGCGCAACCCCGGCAAGTTGTCGCGGGTCGAACACGAAACCGTCGTGACCCGCTGACACGACGCGCCGACATCGACATCCGGGTGCGGCAGGCGCCCGGTCGCCGATCATGTCCCGTCACAGGACGCGGTCCAGGAAGGCCAGGATCGTGCGGGCCAGGGTGACGCGGTGGTCCGACAGGGCGTGGTCGGTGGGGAAGAGGTGGTGTTCGAGGCGTTCGACGGGTTGTGCCTGGTAGGCGGCGACGAGGGGATCGTGGTGCAACTCGTTCGGGGTGACGGCGTCGTGGCCGGTGCCGATGAGGAGCACGGGGCGTCCGGCCAGCCGTGGTGCGAGCCGGGCCAGTTGCCAGGTGTCGCCGGCCGCCTCCATCTCGCCGACCAGCGCCTGCCCGCTGGTGCCGCGCAAGGGAGCCAGCTCGCCGTCGAACGCCTTGACGTACCGGGCGCGAACCTCGGCGTCGTCCCGGCACAGCGCGGCGGCCGCGCCGAGGTCGAACGCGGCGGCGGAGGCGACGGCGGCCACGGACGGATGGGCCGCCGCCGTCATCAACGCCGCGAACCCGCCCATGCTGTGACCGGCCAGCGCCAGACGCCGCAGGTCGAGCCGATGAGCCTCGGCGAGGCCGGGCAGCCCGGTGACGACGGCGGCCGCGTCCTCCAGCACGTGCCCCCAGGACCACGAACCGCCGACGCCCCACGATCCCCGGTAGTGGAACACCAGGCCGGCGTACCCGGCGCGACGCAGTGCCTGGGCGAGGTCGAAGTTGCGTTCGTTGCCGGGGAATCCGTGCAGCAGCACGACGGTGGGGTGCGGGCCGCGTCCGGCGGGCACGTGCAGCACGCCGAGCAGGCGCTCGCCTCCGCTGTCGAACGTCACCTCCGGCGTGGTGGCCGGGAATTCGGGGTCACGCGGCGGGTCGGCGGCAAGCGGATCAAACATGGGTGAACTCCCCGAGATCGAACCGATCGGTACGAGCCGAGACGTTAGCATCGGATCGAACCGACCGGTACTATCTGTGCCATGCCCGTGGCCAAAGGCTCCACGATCGACCCCGCCCGCACTCGCGCCGCCATCCTGGGCGCCGCCACCGAGCTGCTGTACGAGCACGGCCTCGACGGCATCGGCGTCGCCGGACTGTGCTCCGGCATCGGCATCTCCAAGGAGACCCTCTACCGCCACTTCGGCACCAAGGACGGCCTGGTCGAAGCCGTGCTGCGGGAGCGCAGCGACCGGGTCGCACACCGGCTGGCCTCCTGCGCCCAAGCCGCGGGCGACGATCCGCGCGCCCGGCTGGCCGCGGTGTTCGACGCTCTGCGGCAGTGGTACGACGACCCGGTCTTCCGCGGCTGCGCCCTGCTGAACGCCGCCGCCCAGCACCACACCGATCCCGTACGGGCCATCACCGCCCGCCACCTGGACCGTTACCTTGAGCTGCTGACCGGCATCGCCGAACGCGCCGGGGCCGCCGATCCGCGACTTCTGGGACGGCAGCTGTTGATGCTGGTCGAGGGCGCTACCGTCGTGGCAGCCCACCACGACAGCACCGACGCCGCCGACCAGGCCCGCCAAGCCGCCTTGACCTTGCTCTCCGCCGCCACACCCCACACCTAGCAACCCCAGTCCCCGGCCCGCACGCCTCTCCCTGTCGCGCTCCGCCCTGTCGCGCTCCACCCTGCCCTGCCCCGCCTCGCTGCGCTTCGCCTGGCTGCGACCGGCCGCCCCCAGGGCCGCCCCGCGCAGTCCCGAACTCAGCCGACCGTCCTTGGTGCGCGATGGGGGCCGTTCCGTAACAACCGGCGGCGGGGGGCCCTCCGCCCGCCTTCGAAGCCGTTCTGCGCGCCCGACAATCCGCACCCACGCGGGGGCTCTCGCGTGCTCACCACCCCGCCCGTCTTCACCACCCCACCCGAACGCCACCCCGCCTTCGCCTCTCGCCGCCCGCCCAGGGCCCCGCCCGCGCGGAGGCTTTCGGGTGTCGCCGTCCGGCCCGAGGCCGCGCCACCGTCGCCTTTCGCGGTCCCGCCCCCAAGCCCGCGCCGTCGCCGCGTTTCACGGCCCGCTCCCGTGGCCGCTGCGCCGTTGAGCAGCGCGTATCCCATGCCACCGGCCACCTCCACGCCCCAGAATGTCGGACAAGGGAAGTCGTCTTGACAACTTCATTTGTCGGTGGGAAGGTTGAGCCACCTCAAGGACTCAAGGAGAGCGACAATCATGAGAAAGATCACCGCGGGCCTGTTCATCTCCCTCGACGGCGTCGTCGAGGCCCCCGACACCTGGCACTTCCCGTACTTCAACGACGAGATGGGCCAGTCGGTCGGCGAGCAGATGCAGGCCGCCGACGCCATGTTGCTGGGCCGGAACACCTACGAGGAGTTCGCCGCCTACTGGCCGAACCAGGACCCCGAGAAGGAGCCGATGGCCGAGGCGATGAACTCGCAGACCAAGTACGTCGTCTCCACCACGCTGACCTCGCCGTCCTGGCAGAACACCGAGGTCGTCAGCCTGGCCGACCTGGCGGCGCTGCGGGAGCGCCCCGGTGGGAACATCTCCGTCGTGGGCAGCGGCACCCTGGTCGTCTCGCTGCTGCGCGAGGGCCTGCTCGACGAGCTCAACCTGCTGCTCCACCCGATCGTCGTCGGCTCGGGCAAGCGGCTGTTCGACGACGCGCGCGAGCAGATCCCGCTCCGCCTGACCACCTCCACCACCTTCAGCACCGGCGTGCTGAACCTGATCTACACGAAGGCATGACATGACCGCCAAGACCGTCGCCGACAAGCTGCTCATCAAGCCGCGAAGCAGCGTGTGGGTCTCCGACCCCGCCCACCGGCCGCTCCTGGGGCCGCTGCCGGAGGGCGCCCAGGAGGCCGAAGCCGTCAGGGACGCGGACGTCGCGTTGATCTTCGCCTCCGACGCCGCCGCGGCCCACCGCATCCTGGACGAGCACCGCGACGAGCTCACCACCCCGCCCGTGGTCTGGGTGGCCTACCCCAAGGGCAACAAGTCCGACATCAACCGCGACACGCTGTGGCCCATCGTCGGCGAGTACGGGCTGCGTCCCAACGGCCAGGTGGCGGTGGACGAGGTGTGGTCGGCGCTGCGCTTCCGCGCCCTGAAGGAGGGCGAGCCCCCGTTCACCGGCGGCCGCGGCTGACCCCGCAACCCCGTCGGACGCCCCCGCCAAATCCAGCCCCCCAGGCCAAACCCAGCCCCCAGGCGAAACCCACACCCCGGGAAGCCCCGCGCCCTCGCCGGAAGCCGGTCGGCGACGGCCCCGCCCGGTAAAGGCCCACCCGAAGTCAGGCGGGCAGGTCGTCGCCCAGCACCATCAGCAGATGCTCGTCGTCGCCGTGCAAGACCGTGCCCGCGTGCCGGAACCCGTGACGTTCCAGCAACCGCACCGAACCGGTGTTGCCCGCGAAGGGGTCGGCGTGCAGGGGCCTGGTCCTCTCCTCCGCCAGGAACAGCCCCAGCGCCGTGGTGCCGACGCCGTGGCCCCAGTGGGAGCGGCCCAGCCAGTAGCCGACGAACCGCCGCCTGCCCTCCCACCAGGACACGATGTTCCCGGCCACCTCCCCGTCGACCGTGACCGCGCGCACCAGGACGGTGGGATCGCCGAGCACCCGGGTGGCCCAGTGGGTCATGAAGGCCGCCCGCTCACGCGGGACGAACCTGGACCGCCGGACGGCCTCCTCGTCGTGCTCCTGCTCCAGGAACACCTCCAGATCGGCCTCCTGGACGGGCCGCAGCCGCACGTCATCGCTCATGCCCGCCGAGTGTGCCACCAGGCACCGACAGTTCTCCGGCGGCACGCCCGCAAGGCGGCCGTTTCCATCACCCAACGTGATCGCCACCCCGGCCTTGAGCTGCGGACGAGGGATTTTACCCGGCCATCGAGCTTCACGGAGAGTGACATGGGGTAGTCACGGTGCAGAGTCGCCCGCTCGGGCAGGGAGGAGGAGCGCATGACAGGCAGAGCCGTCAGCGAGCCGGGGGCCGTCGTCGAGGTGCCGGCGGCCACGCTCGCAGGCGGCGGTGTCGCGGCCCAGGTCGCGACGGGCCCGGGCACGTTCCCGGGCAGGGCCGCGGGCCGCTGCGGCCATCACGGTCGCCCCGACGTTCACCCCCATGACGCGGGGCAGGCCGCTGTGCGCAGCAGGGCCGCGTACCGCCGGGCCGGGCACGCCAGGCCGTACCTCACCGCGTACGGTCTGGCCGGCCACGGCGGGAGTTCCTTGCCCGGGTCGTGATCCCGAGGCCGGTCCCGCCGCCGATGCTGACTTCCCCAGTCCTCAGCCCCGGCGGCGGGGCCTTCTCATGCACCCGCCCGTGTCACCTCCGCCAGCCGCCTGGCCAGGTAGCGGCGCTCGGCCTCGGCGGGGGCCAGGCCGAGCGCCCGCCGGTAGGCGGTGGCGGCCTCGTCCCGGCGTTGCAGGCGGCGCAGCAGGTCGGCCCGGGTGGCGTGCAGCAGGTGGTAGTCGCCGAGCGCGCCGGTGGCGGCCAGGCGGTCCACCAGCGCGAGCCCCGCCGCGGGGCCGTCCGCCATGGCGACGGCCACGGCGCGGTTGAGCTCGACCACGGGGGAGGGCAGCAGCGTGGCCAGCCGCCCGTACAGGACGGCGATCTGCGGCCAGTCGGTCGCGGCGGGCTCGGCCGCGGTGGCGTGGCAGGCGGCGATGGCGGCCTGCACCTGGTACGGCCCGGCCGCCCGCCGGGCCAGTGCCGTCTCCAGCACGAGCAGGCCCTCCTCGATCTCGGCGCGGTTCCACAGCGTGCGGTCCTGCTCCTCCAGCGGCACCAGCGTGCCGTCGCCGGAGGTCCTGGCGGGGCGGCGGGCGTGGTGCAGCAGCATGAGGGCCAGCAGGCCGCCGGTCTCGGGCTCGCCGGGCAGCAGGCCCGGCCAGCAGCCGGGCCAGCCGGATCGCCTCCTCACCCGGCCCGCGCGGCCCGACACCGGAACGGACCTCGCTCTCACCCGGCCCGCCGCCGGAGCGCCCCTCGCTCTCGTCCCATGCGGGCAGGCCGGAGTAGCCCTCGTTGAACAGCAGGTACAGAACGCCCAGCACAGCCTGGAGACGTTCGGGCAGCAGGTGCGGCGGCGGCACGCGGAAGGGGATGCCGGCCTGGCGGATCCTGCGTTTGGCGCGGACCAGGCGCTGCGACATCGTCGCCTCCGGCACCAGGAACGCCCGCGCGATCTCGGCGGTGCCCAGCCCGGCCAGCGTCCGCAGGATGAGGGCGACCTGCGCGGGCAGCGGCAACGCCGGATGGCAGCAGGTGAACATCAGCCGCAGCCGGTCGTCGGGGAAGTCGTCGGCCGGTGGGGGACCGGCCTGCGCGGCCAGGGCGGCCTGGCGGAGTTTGACGGCTCCGGCCCGCTCGCGGCGCAGCCGGTCCAGGGCGCGGTTGCGGGCGGTGGTGGTCAGCCAGGCCCCCGGCCGGTCCGGTACGCCGTCGCGCGGCCAGCGTTCCAGGGCGGCGGCGAAGGCGTCCTGGGCGCACTCCTCGGCCAGGTCCCAGTCGCCGGTGAGCCGGATGAGGGCGGCCACGACCGTGCCCCATTCGGCGCGGAAGACCGCCTCCAGGTCGTTCACGGCTCCAGGACGGGCCTGATCTCGATCGAGCCGTAGCGGGCCACCGGGTGGGCGGCGGCGATCTCGACCGCCTCCCGCATGCCCTCGCACTCGATCAGGGTGAACCCGCCGATCTGGTCCTTGGTCTCGGCGAACGGCCCGTCGGTGAGCAGCACGTCGCCCGCGCGCACGCGCACGGTGGTGGCCTCGGCGGCCGGTCGCAGCCCCACGCCGCCCCGGACGACGTCGCGTCCGGTCATCTCCGCGCTCCAGCCGCCGCACCCGTGCAGCGCGATCTCCTCCGGCACGTCGGATTCGTCCAGCCCGATCATGAGCACGTACTTCATGTCCCCGAGGATAGCCAGCACGAGGAGGCGGGCGATGAGACCGGTGTACGCGGGTGCGGCCGTGCAGGTCGCGGCGCCGCCGCAGGAGGTGTTCGCGCTGATCACCGACTGGCCGCGGCATCGCGAATGGATGTTCATGACGTCGGCTCGGCAGGTGGGCGAGCGGCGGGTGGAGGCCTACACCGGGGTGCGGCCGGTGGGGTTCCTGGACACGATGACGATCCTGGTGTGGGAGCCGCCGTCGTACGTGCTGATGGAGCACACCGGGCGGCTGGTGCGCGGCCGGGGCGCGATCCGGGTGCGGCCGTGGCGGGGCGGCAGCCGGGTGATCTGGGCCGAGGAGCTGCTGCTGCCGCTGGGCGCGGCCGGACGGGCGTTGTGGCCGGTGACGCGGCCGATCGTGACGGCCCTGGCCCGGCATTCGCTGCTCCGGCTGGCACGCCTGCTGCCGCCCGGCCCGGACTAGGTGGCGTCGTGGACGACCAGGGCCAGCTGCACCCGGTTGTCCAGGCCCGCCTTGGTCAGGATGCGGGAGATGTACCCCTTGACGGTGCCCACGCTCATGTGCAGCTCGCCGGCGATGACCGCGTTGGGCTTGCCCTGCCCGACCGCGAGCGCCACCTGCCGCTCGCGTGCGCTGAGGGCCGACAGCACGCGGCGGGCCTCGGCGCGCCGCTGGTCGTCCTCCTCGGGCATCAGGTGGGCGATCAGGCTGCGGGTGACGCTGGGCGACAGGCTGGGCTCGCCGGCCATCACCCGCCTGATCGCCTCGACGATGCCCTCGGGAGGGGTGTCCTTGAGCAGGAAGCCGCCGGCTCCGGCGCGCAGCGCCCGCAGGACGTGCTCGTCGGCGTCGAAGGTGGTCAGGATGATGACGTGCGGGGCGCCGGTGCGGGCGCGCAGACGCCGGGTGGCCTCGATGCCGTCGAGGCCGGCCATGCGGATGTCCATCAGCACCACGTCGGGGGCGTGCTCGCCGACGGCGGCCTGGACGTGGGCGCCGTCGGCCACGGCGCCGACCACGCGCAGGTCGGGGGCGCCCTTGAGCATCAGCGTCAGCCCGGTGCGGACGAGCGCGTCGTCGTCGACGATCAGCACCCGGATCGGGCCGGGCTCACTCGGCGGCTCACTGGGCGGCTCACTGGGCGGCTGGCTCACGGGGCCATGGTAGCCGTGCGGCCAGCCGGAACCCGCCGTCCGCGGCCGGTCCCCGTTCCAGCCGGCCGCCGGCCAGGGTGACGCGTTCCTCCAGTCCGGCCAGCCCGGCTCCGGCGCCGGTGGCGGCCAGCGCCGGACGCGGCCCGGCGGGCGCGGGGTTGCGCACCTCGACGGTCAGCTCCCGGCCGGCGGCGCCGCCGACCTCGACGGTGACGGGACGGCCGGGGGCGTGCTTGCGGGCGTTGGTCAGACCCTCCTGCACGACGCGGTAGGCGGTGCGCCGGGTCGCCTCGGGCACATCGGCGAAGCGTACGCCGTCCTGGCGCAGGTCCACGCGCATCCCGGCCCGCCGTGACTCCTCCACCAGCGGCGCCAGGGCCGCCGGCGCCGGCGGCGTGGACGGGCTCTGCCGCAGCACCCCGATGACGCCGCGCAGCTCCTGCAACGCCTGGTGGGCGCTGGAGCGGATGACCTCGGCCGCCTCGGCGACCTCACCGGGGGTGGCGGCGGCGTTGAAGCCCAGCGCCCCGGCGTGCACGGCCAGCAGCGACAGCCGGTGGGCCAGCACGTCGTGCATCTCGCGGGCGATGTCCAGGCGTTCGGCGCGGCGGGCCTCCTCGGCGCGGCGCCGCTGGTCGGCCTCGGCGCGGCGGGCGCGTTCGGCCAGCGAGGCCAGCAGTTGCCGCCGCGTCCTGGCCAGGATGCCCCAGCCGGTGACCGCCCCGCCGAACAGCACGGCGACCAGCGCCCACACCGGGTACGGCGCCAGCCCCGGCGGCCGCAGCGCGAACCTGGCCAGCGAGGCGGCCACCCACGCCAGCCCGACCGCGACGGCGGCGGGCGGGCGCCGGTGGAGCGCGACCAGGAGCGTGGCGATCCCGGCCGCCACCGACGCGGCGGCCGCCGGCACCGACAGCGCGACGGCGACCAGCCCGGCGGCCACCGGACTGCGGCGGCACCACCACAGCGCCGCGCACGCCGCCGCCCCGCCCGCCACATCCGCCCACAGGTACCAGCCGGGCGTGCCGGGGGTCAGGTCTCCCCCCACCACCGAGACGGCCGCGGCCAGGGCGAGCACGACCCCGCCCGCGGCCGCCGCCCCCGCCCGCCACGACCGCCCGCCGACCTGCCCCACCAGCGCCCGTCTTCCCGCCGCCTGCCCGGCCTGATCCTCGCCGCCCGTCTGCGGGCCGCCCGCCCCGAACACCATGGCCGATCGTAGCCCGCGCCCGCCGAGCCGGCCGGCAACCCCGGTCACCGGCCATGACAACCAAAGTCACCTCCGGCTCACGACCGCGGTGGCCACGGACCGGCCGCAAGGCAGCAGCGCCGAGCCCCCGCCGCGGGCGAGCGTGAGGTCATGGTCTCCCTTCGGGCACGCGGCCGGTGGGCCGCGCTTGTGCTGGCCGGGCTCACCCCGGTCCTCGCCGAGCTGACGCTCGGCAATCCGCCGCTGCGCCAGGCGTGGCTGCTGCTGGTGTGGACGCCCATCTACGGCGCCGGCACCCTGCTGATCCGCGACCTGGTACGCCGGGCCGGCCGCGGATGGGGGTCGGTGCTGCTGCTGGGGGCGGCGTACGGGATCGTGGAGGAGGGGCTGGCGCTGCAGGCCCTGACCAGCCCCACCCTGTACGGCGCCGCGGGCTGGGCGCCGCGCGTCCTGGGCCTCAACAGCGCCTACGCCGAGCTCAACATCCCCTACCACGCGGTGTTCAGCGTGGCGCTGCCGATCCTGCTGGCCGACCTGCTGTTCCCGTCGCTGCGCGAGCGCCCCTACCTGGGGCGGGCCGGGCTGGCGGCGACGGGTGTGGTGTTCGTCCTGGGCGGGCTGCTGCTGCGCTGGACGGCCACCTTCATGGACCCCGGCTACCTGGCGCCGTGGCCGATGACGGCGGGGCTGCTGCTGGCGGTCGCGGCGCTGGCCGTGCTCGCGCTGCGCGTCCTGCCGCCGACCGCACCCCCGCCCGCCGGGGTTGCGGGGGACGTTCCCGCCCCGGCGGTGGTCGCGGCCGGGGCGGCCGTCGTCGCGTTCGGGTACCTGGCGCTGCTGTTCCCCTTCGGCGGCGCCCGCCATCCGGCCTTCACCCAGGGCGGCTGGGTGGTGGCGCCGATGGTGGCCGCCGCGCTCCTGGCGGTGACGGCAGGGCTGCTGCTCCGGCGGTGGGCGGTGGGCGGCGCCTGGCGGGACCGCCACAGCCTGGCCCTGGCCGGTGGCGCGCTGGCCGGGCACACCGCGTTCGGGGTGCTGGCCAACGCCGAGACGGTCGCCGACCGGGCCGGGCTGGCCGTGCTCGGGCTGGCGGTGGCCACCCTGCCGGCGCTCCTGGCCCGCCGCAGCCGCTGACCCGGCTGCGCTCAGGAGACGGGCACCGGCGGGTGGGCGTGGCGGCGTACGGCGGCGGCGAACGCGCCGATCAGCGGGTGCGGCCGCCGCCCGTCGCCGGCCAGCTCCGGCTGGAACAGCGTGCCGACGAAGAACGGGTGCCCGGGCAGCTCGGCCACCCGCACCATGCCGTCCTCGGCGTGGCCGGAGAAGACGAGCCCGTGCTCGGCCAGCGTCCGGCGGTAGGCGTCGTTGAGGCCGTAGGAACAGCTGTAGGCCTCCACGACGGAGGTGGCCCCCATGATCTGCTCGACCCGCGAGCCGGGGGTCAGGCGCACCAGGCCCTCGTGCCCGACCAGCGAGCACGACAGCGGCTCCACCAGGAACGCCTGCGCGGCGCCGGGGGTGTTCTCGGCGTGGGCGACGTCCAGCCCGCACACGTTGCGGCCGTACTCCAGCAGCATGTGCTGGAAACCGCCGCACGTGCCCAGGAACGGGATGCCCAGCTCCCGGGCGGTGCGGGCGGCGTTGACCGCGCCGGCCTCGCTGACGTACGGGCTGCCGGGCACGATCCAGATGCCGTCGAAGCCGCCGAGGTCGTCGGCCTCGGTGCTCGGGATCCAGTACGGGTCCAGGGCGATGCCGTCACGCTCACGCAGCGCCTCGATCAGCCGGGGGATGCGGACATGCGAACGGACACTGGGAGAACGGTCTCCCACCAGGGCGATTCTCATGCCCCCATCGTGGCCCCCACCCCCGCTTAAGCACCAACGATGATGTCTGCACCTGCTATAAGCATTACTGATGGACCCGAATCTGTTGCGCACCTTCGTGACCGTGGCCCGCCACCGGTCCTTCTCGGCCGCCGCCCACGAGCTCGGCTACACCCAGTCGGCGATCTCCCAGCAGGTCGCGGCGCTGGAGGCCGACCTGGGCCTGCCGCTGCTGAACCGCCGCCCGGTGGAGCCCACCGCGGCCGGCGAACGGCTGCTGGAGCACGCGGCGCCGCTGCTGCTGCGCCTGCGGGCGGCACGCGCCGACGTGTTGCGGGCGGCCGCCCAGCCGGCCCACCGCCTGCGCCTGGCCGCCACCCCGCTGGCCGTCAACGCCGTGCTGGCCGAACGGCTGGCCGCAGCGCGCGCGGCCCAGCCGCGCCTGCACGTGGTGGTGCGCACCTGCGGCCGGGAACACCTGGCCGAGCTGCTGGCCGAGGGCGAGGCCGACCTGGGGCTGGCTGATGGCATCGCCGCCCCCAGCGACCCGCTGCGCCTGCCGGAGTCGGGGCCGATGACCACGGTGGGGGTCGGCGAGGAGGACCTGGTGGTGGCGCTGCCGCCGGGCCATCCGCTGGCGGGCAGACGGGCCCTGCGCCTGGCCGACCTCGTCGACGCCCGCTGGCTGCAGACGCCGCTGTGCCCGTTGCCGCGCCTGCGCGACCTGGCCGGTGACGGCTTCGCCGCCGCGATGGTCTACGAGGGCGACGACGTGCACACCGTGCTCAACCTGGTGGCCGCCGGGCACGGGCTGACGCTGCTGCCGGCCTCGGCCGGGCCGGGGGTGCCGCTGGTGGCGCCACGCCTGGTGCACCGGGTGGAACTGCTGCACGGCACGCTGCCGCCCGGCCCGGCCACCGCCCTGGCCCGGGCGCTGGCCGGCCCGCCGGGCTGACGCCCTCCCCGACGGGCAGACGAGCCGAAGGGCTCAGGCGTGCCAGCCGGTCACGC
Source organism: Nonomuraea sp. NPDC047529 (assembly GCF_040642995.1). NCBI lineage: Bacteria > Bacillati > Actinomycetota > Actinomycetes > Streptosporangiales > Streptosporangiaceae > Nonomuraea > Nonomuraea sp. NPDC047529. The sequence continues at coordinate 144,097 of NZ_JBEYTJ010000011.1, forward strand.
CGCCCGGCACCGGCGCGGCCGGGTCGTAGGGTTCGCGGGTGAAGACGAACGTGTTGAGGTCGAGGTGGTCGGCGGCCACGCGCAGCGTCTCACCGGCGTAGTAGCCGTCCAGCCCCAGCCACGTCCCGTCGTCCTGGGGCACGAAGCGGGAGGCGCGCCCGCTGCCGTCGACGGGCGCCAGCGACAACCCGCGCCCGGGCAGCAGCCGCAGCGCGTACGGCTTGGGCCCCCAGTGCCACAGCCCGGTCAGCGCCAGCAGGGCGGGGTCGGCGGGGGCGGGCTGCCACTCCTCGGGCAGGCGCGGCTCGTGCTCGTCGAGGATGTCGAGCAGGTCGGTGGGCAGGGTGTAGCTCATGCCGCTGGTGGTGTTGGCCATGAACAGCACGCCCACGCCTTGCGCCGGGTCGGCCCACACGGTGGCCAGGAACCCGGGCATGGACCCGGTGTGCCCGGCCAGGCGGCGCCCGCCGGCGCGGGCCAGCTGCAGGCCGAGCCCGTAGCCGGCGGTCCAGGAGTCGCCGTCGGCGACGCCTGCCGGTTCGCGCATCTCGGCCAGCGTGTCGGGCGACAGCACGCCGCCGGTGTCGCCGCCGACGAAGGCGGCCCAGCGGGCCAGGTCGTGCGGGGTGGACCACAGCTGCCCGGCCGGCCCCATGGCCACCGCGTCGTGCTCGGGCTCGGTCAGCACGACGTCGGCCCACGGGTGGACGGCGTAGCCGGTGGCGTGCGGGGCGCGGGGACGGGCGGTGGTGGCGTTCATCTCCAGCGGCGCCAGCACCTCCTGCCGCACGGCCTGCTGCCAGCCGGTGCCGCGCAGCCGGGCCACCAGCTCGCCCAGCAGCGCGAACCCGACGTTGGAGTAGTGGTAGAGGCGGCCGGCCCGGTGCTTGACCTGGTCGGGGCCCACCTGCTTGAGCAGGTCGGGCACGTCGAGGCCGGGGGTGCGCTCCCACCATTCGGTCGGCGGCTCGGCGGTCAGGCCGGAGGTGTGCGACAGCAGCTGGGCGATGGTGGCCTGCCCGGCGGCGGTGCCGGGCACGTGGCGCTCCAGCGGGTCGGTCAGCGCGATCTTGCCCTCGTCGCGCAGCCGCATGACGGCCACGGCCACGATCGACTTGGTGATCGACCCCAGCCGGTACTGGGTGGCCTGGGTCGGCGGTCCGTCGCCGACGCGGCCCCGGCCGCCGAACCACACCGTCCGCCCGTCGCGGACGATCGCCGCCGTCAGCGACGGCACCCTGCACTCGGCCTGCTCGACGGCCAGCCTGCGCAAAAGCGCGCGGGCCGTCACCTGTCCCACCTGACTCATGGCGACAGACTAGCGGCGTCGACCGTCCACCCGGTGCGCACCCGTCGGCTCACCCCCGTGGGCCTTTCCCCGGGACGGCCGGTGGGCGGCCGGTGGGCGGTCAGTGGGCGGTCAGTGGGCGGGGGCGCGGTCGAAGGTGTCGAGGATGAGCCGGCTGGCGTCCAGGTCGCGGGCGGTGCGGCCGAGCCGGGGCACCTCGATGGGGCCGGGCCAGGTGTGGCCGCCGCCCTCGACCGTGTACAGGCGCAGCGTGGCCCCCCGCGGGCAGGACGCCCACACGCGCAGCCGGACGCGGGGCTGAGGGCTGGTGGTGGCGGGGGGCGAGCAGCGCTGGGCGGCGGCCCAGGCGTCCATGGTCTGCTCCACGGGGGGCAGCACGACGAGCGCGGCCAGGTTCCTGAGCTCGCCGCCGGTCTCAGGGTGGCCGCCGCCGTAGGGGACCAGGCGGTCGGCGGTGCCGTGGAAGGCGACCATCGTGGTGGGGGCGGGGGTGCGGCAGGGCTGGGCGATGGGGATGCCGGCCACGGCGGCCACCCCGCTCAGGCGGCCGTCCAGGGCGCAGACCAGGGAGGCGGCCAGGCCCGCGCCGTAGGACAGGCCGGCGGCGAACTCACGGCCGGGGTGGACGCACTGGCGGCCTTCGACCTCGTCGAGCAGGGCGGCCAGGTAGGCGGCGTCGTCGGGGCCGGCGGTGTGCGGCAGGGTCCAGGCCAGCCGTCCGGGGGCCGATCGGGGGGTGATGACGATGTAGCCGCGTTCGGGGCCGATCCGGGGCAGGCGGCTGTAGGCGGCCTGTTCGGCGGCGTCGGAGCCCAGGCCGTGCAGGTTGAGCAGCACCGGGTGGGGGCCGGGGGAGTCGGGGACGGCCAGCAGGTAGCGGCGGGTCAGGCCGGCGAAGGTGAGCTGGTGGGAGCCGGAGGTGAGCCGGTGCGCAGAGGCGGCGCACCCACGGCTCACCGTGGCCCGCAACCGCTCCCGCGCTCGGCCTTGTGCCTGGGCCGGCGCGGATGCCCGGCCCGGCAGCGAGGTGGCGGCCGGGGACGGCGGCCGGCCGGTGCCCGGCCGGGAGGGGGTCGCGCAGCCGGACGGCAGCACGCCCAGCACGAGCATCAGCAAGGCCGTGGCGGCGGCGCTCCTGCCCATCTCGCCCCCTTGCGCGTGCCGATGGTCCTACCGCCAGTCTGCCTTGCGCCGCCGGCCGGTACGCGCGCGCCCCGAGGCCGGCCGCCCCCGGGGCGCCTGAGGGGACGGCCGGCCTCGCGGGCGGCTGGTCAGCACACGATGAAGATGCTCTTCCAGCCGACAGGCGTGCGCTGCTCGGCGTTGCGGTTGGAGGCCAGCTCGAAGTGCATCACGCCGGTGGCGTTGGGCTGGTTGTACATGCGGCCGCTCTGGCCGTCGCCGTACCACTTGTAGGAGCCGTGGTAGGGGATGTTGGACACGCCGCAGGCGTCCAGGACGACCGAGCGGCCGGTGAAGCCGCGGCCTTCGTAGGCGACGTATTGGGAGGCGTACGCGGCGCCGGCCGAGGCCAGGACGAGACCGGCCGTGATCGCGGGGACGAGAAGGATCTTCTTCAACGTGTTCTCCTTCGGGGTTCCTGACGAATGCCTACGGCCAGTCATCGTATGGCAACCCTCCGTGCACGTCGAGGCGTTTTCGCTGATGGCGACGGCAAAGGCCGGCCCAGCACCGTTCGGCGGACCGCAAAACAACAGCCGCTCACCGCCGCGAATGGTTCGGCGGCGATGAGCGGCCGGAAGACGTCCCGGAGCCGGGGGAGCGAGGGGGAGCCGGCGGGAACGGGGGAGCGGTCAGGCCTTGGCGTTCAGGGCGCTGCCCTTCTTCCACTGCGAGAAGGGCATCTGCCAAAAGCCCCAGCCGTTGTTCCACTCCAGCTTGCGGTCGGTGCCGGAGATGTCGACGACGTCGCCGCGCTGGAAGTTGTCGTAGAACCACTTGGCCTGGTCGGGGCGGGAGTTGATGCAGCCGTGGCTGACGTTGCGCGTGCCCTGGGCCCAGACGTTGTCCTTGGCGTGGACGTACTCGCCGGAGTTGGAGATGCGCACGGCGTGGTCGATCATCACGTCGTAGTAGCCGGGGTCGCCCTTCTTGCGGCCGGGGGAGATCATGCGCACCGGGTTGCCGCGTTCCATCGTCAGGTGGACGCCGGAGGTCGTGGTGTACTCGCGCGTGGTGGCCATGCCGGCGCTGATGCGCATGGTCTGCACGCGCTTGCCGTCCTTGTAGACGTACATCATGTGGGTCTTGGTGTCGACCTTGCTGATGACCTTGGCGCCGATCTTCAGGTTGGCGGTGTAGTCCTTCACGCCGTACAGGCCCTCGCCGGCCTTGACGCCGGTGATGCGGGCGTTGAGGGTGACCTTCTGGTGGGCGGGCCAGTACTTGGCGGTGCGGTAGATGACGGTGGTGTCGTTGATCCACCGCCAGGCGCCGGTGACGGGCTTGTCCGCCTCCACCTCAAGGGCGCGCTCGATGGCCGCCTTGCCCGTGACGGGCTGGTTGAAGGTGACGATGATCGGCGCGCCGACGCCGAGGGTCTCGCCCTTGGCGTTGGGGGTGACGTCGGCGACCTGCAGCTCCCGCGCGGGCTTGACCGTGGTGAAGGTGCTGGTGGCGTCGGTCGCGCCGGCCTTGGCCGAGACGTTGTAGTTGGTGGAGGGCTTCAACGGCGTCCGCGAGACCCACTTGGTCTTGTCGGCGTTGAATTTGCCCTCGACCGTGTGGCCGCCGCCCTCGACGGTCACCTGCTCCAGCGCGCCGCCGGCGGAGGTGACCACGACCTTCTTGTCGGGGCTGACCTTGGCACTGCCTTCGGCGGGGCTGATGGTGACGGTGGGCGCCTGCGGGGTGGCCACGGTGGTGGCATCGGGCGCCTCGGGCCCGCGCGAGGCGGCGTTGCCGCTCGAGCAGGCCGTCAGGGCCGCCACCGCCAGCAGCGCGAGGCCGGCGGCAGACTTCGTCCATGCGGGCGCAACGTTCAAGACTGTCCTCTCCCCCAGGGCGGCAAACCCACCCCAAAGACTTTAATGCTCCTGCATGTATGACGCAGAATCATTTAGGAGAGTTCGGTCACATTTGCATCACTAATTGCTGTCAACCCCAGGTCAACCGGGGTCAACGCGCCGATCAACACGGCGTCAGGGCCGCTCCAGCCGATGGGTCAGGCTCGTGTGCCGCCGACCGGCCCCCTTGGTCCGTATGGCCTGGGCCAGCGCCCGCCGCGACCCCACGATCACCACCAGCCTCTTGGCCCGGGTGATCGCGGTGTAGAGCAGGTTGCGCTGCAACATCATCCACGCACTGGTGGCCAGCGGAATCACCACCGCCGGATACTCACTGCCCTGACTGCGGTGGATGGAGACGGCATAGGCGTGAGCCAGCTCGTCCAGCTCGTCGAAGGCGTAGTCGACCTCTTCGTCCTCGTCCGTGCGCACGGTGAGACTGTGGTCGTCGGGACGGATGCCGGTGACGATCCCCACCGTCCCGTTGAACACCCCCGCCGCACCCTTGTCATAGTTGTTGCGCAACTGGGTGACCTTGTCACCCACCCGGAAGACCCGCCCCCCGTAACGCCGCTCGGGCATGCCCTCCCGCGCCGGCGTCAACGCCTCCTGCAACGCCATGTTGAGCGCGCCCGCCCCCGCCGCACCACGATGCATCGGCGCCAGCACCTGCACCTCACGCCGGGCGTCCAGCCCGAACCTGGCCGGGATGCGCCGCGCCACGACATCCACCGTCATCGCCGCGATCTCCTCCGGCTCCTCACACGGAAACAGAAAGAAGTCCGACATACCGGCCAGCACCGGATGATGCCCGGTGTTCACCCGGTGAGCGTTGGTGACCACCCCCGACTCCTGCGCCTGACGGAAGATCTGCGTCAACCGCACCCGGGGCACGTCCGCGGCCGCCAGCAGATCCTTCAGCACCTCCCCGGCCCCCACCGACGGAAGCTGGTCCACATCACCCACCAGCAACAGATGCGTGCCCGGCGCCACGGCCTTGAGCAGCTTGTTGGCTAGCAGCAGATCCAGCATCGACGCCTCGTCCACCACCACCAGGTCCGCATCCAGCGGATTGTCACGATCGAACGTGGCCTCCCCACCCGGCCGCAACTGCAACAACCGGTGAACAGTGGTGGCCTCGTGCCCGGTCAGCTCCGACAACCTCTTGGCCGCCCGGCCCGTCGGCGCCGCCAGGATCACCCTGGCCCGCCTGGCCCTGGCCAGCGTCACGATCGACCGCACGGTGAAACTCTTGCCGCAACCCGGCCCGCCGGTCAGCACCGCCACCTTGCACGTCAGCGCCAGCCGCACCGCCTGACGCTGCTCCGGCGCCAGCTCCGCACCCGTCCGGGCGGCCAGCCACCGCTCGGCCCGCTCCCAGTCGACCTCGGCGAAGGCCCGCAACCGGTCATGACCACTGTGCAGCAACGACAACAACCCCCCGGCCAGCGACACCTCGGCCCGATGGAAGGGCGGCAGATACACCGCCGGCACACTGTTGTCCCCGGCCGGCACCTGCTCACGCACCACCCCCTCCTCGGCCGCCAGCTCCTCCATGCACCGCGCGGCCAGCTCCGCCGGCACCTCCAGGATCTTCACCGCGTCGGCGACCAGATTGGGCGAGGGCAGGTAACAGTGGCCGTCATCGGCCGCCTGCGACAACGTGTACCGCAGCCCCGCCTTGACCCGCTCAGGACTGTCGTGCGGGATGCCGACGGCCTGAGCGATGGTGTCGGCCGTCTTGAACCCGATACCCCACACCTCATCGGCCAGCCGGTACGGCTGCTCACGCACCACCGAGATCGACGACTCACCGTACTGCTTGAAGATCCGCACCGCGATCGAGGTGGACACCCCCACCCCCTGCAAAAAGATCATCACCTCCTTGATGACCTTCTGCTCCTCCCACGCGGCCGCGATCATCTTCGTCCGCTTGGGACCCAGCCCCGGCACCTCCACCAGCCGCTGCGGCTCCTGCTCGATCACCTCCAGCGTCCCGGTACCGAAATGATCGACGATCCGCTCGGCCATCTTCGGCCCGATCCCCTTGATCAGCCCCGACCCCAGATAACGCCGGATACCCTGCACCGTGGCCGGCAACACCGTCGTGTAGGACCACACCTCGAACTGCCGTCCGTACCGAGGATGAGACGTCCACCGTCCCCGCAACCGCAGCGACTCCCCGACCTGCGCCCCCAGCAGCGGCCCCACCACCGTCAACAGCTCCGCCCCCGACCGCTCGGTGGCCACCCGCGCGATCGTGTACCCCGTCTCCTCACTGGCGAACGTGATGCGTTCCAGCACGGCGGAAAGCTCGGTACCGACGACACCAGACGCACTCTCGCCCACCGCTCGCCCCTCCCACCGATACACCTGCGGTGCCAGGGTAGAGGAATCACCACTTATGAGAACCGTGACCACCCGCCCCCCAGCCGCCGATCTCAAAGCGACCGCGAGACAGGGGAGAGGGGCGACGACAGGCACACCCGGGGCACCGGTGATCGAGGCCGGGGGAGTGCACCCTGAGGGCCTCGACACACAGTCAGGACCCGACGACCACCCCGTCAGCACCCACCCCCGACGGCACCCCTTACAGTGACACCGGTGAAGATCAGACAAGGCCGCCCCGGCGACGACGCGCTCCTCCTGACCATGTTCGACAGCGCCGTGCAATGGCTCGTCAGCCAGGGACGCACCGGCCAATGGGGCACCCGCCCCTTCACCGGCGACCCCCGCCGCACCCAGCAGGCCACCGACTGGCTCGCCGGCGGCGGCATGCGCATCGCCGAACTCGACGGCGAGCCGGCCGGCTGCATCGTCGTCGGCGACGCCCTGCCCTACGTCACCCCCGCCACCGAACCCGAGCTCTACGTCCAGGTCCTCGTCATCGACCAGCGCCACTCCGGCCGAGCCGTCGGACGGCACCTGCTGCAATGGGCCTTCCAGGAAGCCCGCGACCGCGGCCTCGGACTCGTCCGCGTCGACTGCTACGCCGGCGACGACGGCCGCCTCGTCTCCTACTACGAAAGCTGCGGATTCACCCGCGAGGCGCCCTTCACCGTGGGGGAGTGGCCCGGCATGATCCTCCACCACCGCCCCTGAACCCCGCCCCCCGGCCCGACCCGGGCCAGGGCCTCACACCAGCGCCAGCTGCGCCGCCCGCGGCCCCCGCCCCACCGGCTCCGGCGCACCGCACCGCATCCCATAAACCCGGCACAACTGCGCAATCTGCCCCGTGATGCGCTGCTCATAGCCCGGGGAGGGGAGACCCGCCCGATCGTAGAGCTCCTCATAACGCTCCACCAGGTGCGGATGCGCCCCGGCCAACCACCGCAAATACCACTGACGCGTCCCCGGCGGCAACCGCAACACCACCGGCTCCACCGCCACCGCCCCCGCACCCGCGATCCGCCGCACCGTCGCCGTCAACTGATCAGCGGCATCACTCAGCAACGGCAACACCGGCCCCATCAGCACCCGGCACTCCACCCCGGCCTCCACCAGCGCCGACACCAACTCCAACCGCGCCTGCGCCCCCACCGCCCCCGGCTCCACCGCACGCCTGATCCGCTCGTCCACGAACGCGATCGACACCGCCACCCGCGCACCGGCCCCCGCCAGCACGGACGCGTCCCGCAACACCAACGCACTCCTGGTGTACACCGTGAACGGCACCCCCGCCGCCCCCAGCGCCCCCACCACCCCCGGCATCAACCGGTACCTCTCCTCAGCGGCCTGATAACAGTCGCCACCCACCCCCACCGCCAGCGGCTCACCCGCCCACCGCTCCAGCTCCGACCGCAACCGCTCCACCACGTTCGCCCGGACCACGATCCGCGTGTCGAAATCAGCCCCCGCGTCCAACCCCCACCTGCGATGACCGTCGCGCGCCCCGCACCCCAGACACGCATGCGCACAACCCCGATAAGGCGAGACCGCCCACCGCTCGGCGATGCCCGCACTCCCCGGCACCCGCTCGATCACCGTACGGGCCTGCGTCTCATAGAAACCGTCACGCACCACCGCACGCCGCTCGATCAGCGGCCGGTCGTCGACGGCCTCGACAAGCGCCAGCGCATCCCAACCCACCCGACCAGTGGAACACGCATTCGACTGCCTTTTCAAGCGGAACCCCCCCACTAAACTGGCACACCCGTCCCACTTACCCCGCCCCCGAGGAACCCCCATGGCCTGGATCCTGCTCGCCTTCGCCATCGCCTCCGAAGTCCTGGCCACCACCGCACTCAAACTCAGCAACGGCCTCACCCACATCGGCTGGACCATCGCCGTCGCCACCGGCTACATCACCTCCTTCGTCCTGCTCGCCCGCGCACTCAAACTCCAACTCGACATGGGCACCGCCTACGCCGTCTGGTCCGGCGCCGGCACCGCCGCCATCGCCCTCATCGGCGCCACCCTCATGGGCGAAACCCTCACCCCCCTCAAAATCGGCGGCATCCTCCTCATCATCGGCGGCGTCATCGTCCTCAACCTCGCCGGCAGCCACTGACAATCAGGCACCCAGAAAACGCGTTGAACACCCCCCACCCCCTCCCTACACTGCCCCCCGTGCTCACACCCGAATACCCCATCACCACCCCCCGCCTCCACCTACGCCCCTTCACCCCCGACGACCTCGACGCCCTCCACGCCTACGAATCCCGCCCCGACGTCGCCCGCTACCTCTACTGGGAACCCCGCGACCACCACACCACCGCCACCTTCCTCGACAAGAAGATCACCCGCCACAGCCTCCACGACGAAGGCGACGCCCTCGACCTGGCCATCACCCTGCGCACCACCGGCCAGCTCATCGGCAACACCCTGCTCATCTGGACCAGCAGACAACACCGCCAAGGCGAGATCGGCTACGTCCTGCACCCCGACCACCACGGCCACGGCTACGCCCCCGAAGCCGCCCGCCACATGCTCGACCTCGGCTTCACCCACCTCGGCCTCCACCGCATCACCGGCCGCCTCGACGCCCGCAACAAACCCTCCGCCCGCGTCCTGGAAAAACTCGGCATGCGCCACGAAGCCACCCTCGTCGACAATGAGATCGTCAAAGGCGAATGGACCAGCGAAACCATCTACGCCATGCTCGAAACCGAATGGACCCCATGACCGTCCACCACCTCGCCCTGCAAACCGACTGGGAACACGCCCAGCAAGCGGGGGAGTACCGCATCTCCACCCTCGGCCACACCCTCGACGACATCGGCTTCATCCACCTCAGCCGCGACCACACCCAGCTGCGCACCGTCCACGACACCTACTACACCGCCGTCACCCAGCCGCTCCTCGTCCTCGACATCGACCCCACCGGCCTGGACATCCGCACCGAGAACGGCTACCCCCACCTGTACGGCCCCCTCCCGCTCACCGCCGTCACCGCCACCCACCCCTACACCCCCTGACCGCCCGTCCACCCCATCGACCGGAACAACCGCAACACATGCGGCGGCGTCCCCACCACCTGCGTACGCCCCGCCCGGCACGACAGCACCAGCAGCCGCGCCCCCTCCACCCCCAGGAAAGCCAGCCCGCTCACGTCCACCACCAGCGACTCGTCGATCCGCCGCGCCCGCTCCAGCGCCTCGGCCAGCGCCGCCTGGTTGGTCGCGTCCACCTCGCCCACCAGCGAGATGATCGACGGCCCGGGCATCGGGCAGCACGTGATGCGCAACTGGTGGTCGACGTAGAGGAGTTGGGGGAGGGACGCGCACCCGAGGGGGTCCGGGGTATTCACGACAAAGCCGCCATTCCCGGGCTCTCACATGCCCGGCTTCGCAAACAGGGGAGTGGACCGTGGACCGTGCGGCCGGTGAGCCCCACCGAGGCCGCCACCCCCCAAGGACCAAGGCAGCCCCACCGAGGCCGGAGGGGTTTCACGCCCCCCATTCACACACTCGCACCCCGACAGCATAGAGCAGCCGTCCGACCGCCGTGCGTAATCGCCGGGATCTCCAGAACGGGACGACCAGCGCCTTTTAAGGACGATTTACCCAAACCAAACAGAATCCACGTTCTGTACGGTATGAGCAGTTTGTCCAGCTAGAGGCGGTTCACGAAGCGGGAGGCGGCCCGCTGGCTCATGCCGGTCTCGCCGCGTACCAGGAAGACGGCTTCCTGGATCTGGCCGACCGCCTTCAGCTCGCGGGCCTGGTCGACCAGGTCGACACTCGGGTTGGGGCGATTTCGGGGGCTCTTGGTGAGCCGGACGGCCAAGATGATCAGCCAGATGACGGCGGCGACGACGACGGCGGTGAGTGCGACGAGGCCGGCCGTCGAGGCCATCAGGGCCGTCGGCGCCGTGAGGATCCGGCTGGACGTCGTCAGGCTGGACATGGCAGGAATCTGCCCGGCGTGTGACCGTTCATGCGGGGTGTTTTTGCCGGGTCGTGGCGTGTGGCTGGTTGCTCGATAATGAACATTATGTCAAGTAGATCGAATGGAGGGCCTCCTCCGCCTTCCGGTCACGGCCCGGGGGGCGGCCTCGGGCCGGCGGGCGTTGCTCGTGGGGAAGCTGTGAAGTTTTTTCTGCCGTTCCCGCCCCCGTCGTGATCTTGGCGGCCGGATCGGGGTGCGGCGTGATCTGGGGTTTCGTGGGTCCGGCGGTGCTCCCCTGGGTGCTGACGGGGTGTTTGACGCTGTGTTGATTCGCTGTCTTTGTCATGGTGGGTGGATTTAGGGTAGAGCTCCTGCCTATTCGCTCAGCGAGAGGAGCAGCACGTGGGGACCGAATCGGCTTTATGTCCGGTGTGTCAGGGGGTTCTGCCCGCTTCGGGCAGGGAGGCGTACACCCCGCTGCGGGGCCGGTTGATCGTGACGAACGGGTACTGCGCGGGCGGGCACGCCGAGGGGCGTGCCGAGGCGGCGCAGGTCGAGCAGGTGGAGCAGACGCGGCAGGTGGCGCGTCCGATGCCGGCCCATTCTGTGGCGCAGCCTGTGGTGCAGGGTGTGGTGGCGCCGGTGCCGATGGGGCGGCGCTGAGTTTCGGCTGAGTCCCCGCCGTGTCTCGGCCGTGTCTCGGCCGTGTCTCATCGGTGGCCGGGGGTGGTGTGCCAGTAGTCGCGGGTCTGTACGGCCAGCCCGTCGGGGTTGAAGCGGGCGAAGACGCAGCCTGCGAGGGTGACGGGGTGGCCGTTGTCGAGGGCGTGGACCCGGTATTCGATGGCGGCCTGGTCGCCGTCGACGATGGGGGTGGTGAAGGTGACGTGGGGGTCGCTTTCGCCGGTGAAGGATTGCCGGATGTAGTCGGCGATGGCGTGTCTTCCGTGGTGGGGTGGGCGGAAGGGCATGCTGGTGTGGGTGGCGTCGTCGCTGTAGAGGGCGATGATGGCGGTGGTGTCGTGGTGGGTCCAGCCGTGTTGCCAGGTGTCGGCGAAGTGCTGGGCGGCTGTCTGGGTGTCCATGGGGACCATTGTGGGCGGGTTGGGGTTCCTGGTCGGGGTTGAGGTGGTCTCCCCCGCCGGGATTTTCCGGGCATATCAGGGCAATATGGCTGCTCAGTGCAGGTGTCTGTGGTGATTTGTCAGCATCGGTGGAAGATTCGTGTCAACATCTAGAGATGTCTGGGCCTCATGGGACTGCCGTTGACGGCGGTACTGGTGGTGTTCCTCCGGTCGCGATCGGTTGACACCCCCGCTCCCCCTTTGCCCGCTGCCCCTTTGACGTCTCCGCGAAGGAAGTTCCGCGTTGCGTATCCTGCTCCTTTGTTCCTCGTTCAACGGCCTGACCCAGCGTGCCTGGCTGGAGCTGCGGCGGGCCGGCCATGACGTGAGCGTCGAGCTGGCGGTCTCGGAGCAGGCGATGGTGGAGGCGGCCGAGCTGGCCAAGCCGGATCTGGTCATCTGCCCGTTCCTGAAGGAGCGGGTGCCGCAGGCGTTGTGGCGCGGGCACCGTACGGTGATCATCCATCCGGGGCCGCCCGGTGACCGCGGGCCCTCCTCGCTGGACTGGGCGATCGCCGAAGGCGAGCGCGAGTGGGGGGTGACGGCGCTGCAGGCGGTGGAGGAGATGGACGCGGGCCCCATCTGGGGGTGGCGGACGTTCCCGATGCCGCCGGAGCCGCCGCGCAAGTCGGCGCTGTACAACGGGCCGGTGGCCGACGCGGCGGTGGAGCTGGTGGCGGAGGTGGCGGTCAAGGCGGCCGACCCGTTGTTCGCGCCGGTGCCGCTGGACTACCGCTCCCCCGAGGTGACGGGACGGTTGCGGCGTGCGATGCGGCATGCCGACCGGGAGTTCTCCTGGGAGCAGCCGGCCGAGGAGATCGTGCGGGTGGTGCGGGCGGCCGACGGTTCGCCGGGCGGGCGGGCGCGGTTGTGCGAGCTGCCGGTGCGGGTGTTCGACGTGCACCGGGGTCCCGATCTGGCGGGTGCGCCGGGGGCGGTGGCGGCGCGGCGTGAGGGGGCGGTGCTGGTGCACGCCGGTTCCGGGACGGTGTGGGTGGGTCATCTGCTGGAGGAGGGCGGGGTGAAGCTGCCGGCGTCGATGGTGCTGGGTGAGCGGCTGACGGGGGTGGGTGAGCGGGCCGGTTACCGGGAGATCGCCTATGAGCGTGGCGAGGACGTGGGGGTGGTGAGTTTCGACTTCTACAACGGCGCCATGTCGACCGATCAGTGCCGGCGGCTGGCGGCGGCGTTGCGGTACGCGGCGGCGCAGGACACGCGGGTGCTGGTGGTGCGCGGTGGTGAGGTGTTCTCCAACGGCATCCATCTGAACGTGATCGAGGCGGCGCGTCATCCGGAGCTGGAGGCGTGGATGAACATCAACGCGATCAACGCGGTGTGCCGGGAGATCGTGGCGTGCACCTCGCAGCTGGTGGTGACGTCGATCGCGGGGAACGCGGGGGCGGGCGGGGTGATGATGGGCCTGGGGGCCGACCGGGTGATCGTGCGGGAGCCGGTGGTGCTCAATCCGCATTACCGGACGATGGGGTTGTTCGGCAGTGAGTTCTGGACGTACGTGCTGCCGCGGCGGGTGGGGGCCGAGCGGGCGCTGGAGCTGACCGGGCGGGCGTTGCCGGTGGGGGCGTCGGAGGCGGTGGAGCTGGGGCTGGCCGACCGGGCGGTGGGCGGGTCGCGGCAGGAGTTCGAGCGGCGGGTGCTGGATTACGCTCATCGGCTGGCCCAGGACCCCTCCTATGAGGGGTTGCTGGCGGCGCGGCGGCAGGTGCGGGAGGCCGATGACCGGCGTAAGCCGCTGGACGCCTATCGGGCCGAGGAGCTGGCGGAGATGAGCCGGGACATGTTCGACGATCGTCACGGGTTCCGGGCGGCGCGGCGGGCGTTCGTGGGGAAGGTGAAGGCGTCGGCCACTCCCCCGCATCTGGCGGGTGTTCGGGAGTTGTCCGGCGCGTCGGACCCCTCGGTCCCGTTCGCATCTCATATGTGAGATATGGTCTCGTGTTGTGGCAGATGATTATCTTGTGCGGATCGGCAGGCTCATCCGGGACGCGCGTCAGCATCGCGGTTGGACGCAGCTTCAGCTGGCCGACGCGCTGGCGACGAGTCAGAGCGCGGTCAACCGGATCGAGCGCGGCAACCAGAACATCAGTCTTGAGATGATCGCCCGGATCGGGGAGGCGCTCGACAGCGAGATCGTGTCCCTGGGGTATGCCGGTCCGATGCATCTGCGGGTGGTGGGCGGGCGGCGGCTGTCGGGCAGCATCGACGTCAAGACGTCCAAGAACGCGTGCGTGGCGTTGCTGTGCGCGTCGCTGCTGAACAACGGCCGGACGATCTTGCGTAAGGTGGCGCGGATCGAGGAGGTCTACCGGATCCTGGAGGTGCTGGCCTCGATCGGGGTGCGGGCGCGGTGGATCAACGAGGGCAACGACCTGGAGATCGTGCCGCCGGCCCGGCTGGAGCTGGAGGCGATGGACACCGAGGCGGCCCGCCGTACCCGTAGCGTGATCATGTTCCTGGGTCCGCTGATGCACCGTACGGGCCAGTTCCAGATCCCGTACGCGGGCGGCTGTGACCTGGGGACGCGTACGGTGCAGCCGCACATGTCGGCGCTGAAGCACTTCGGGCTGGACATCACCGCGACGGGCGGTTTCTACCACGCCAAGGTCGACGGCGGGGCGGCTCCGGCGCGGCCGATCGTGCTGACCGAGCGCGGCGACACCGTGACGGAGAACGCGCTGCTGGCCGCGGCCCGTCATCCGGGGGTGACGGTGATCCGCAACGCCTCCTCCAACTACATGGTGCAGGACCTGTGCTTCTTCCTGGAGCAGCTGGGCGTGCGGGTGGAGGGCATCGGCACCACGACGCTGACGGTGCACGGGCTGGCCTCCATCGAGCGGGACGTCGACTACTCCCCTTCGGAGGACCCGGTCGAGGCGATGAGCCTGCTGGCGGCGGCGGTGGTGACCAGTTCGGAGCTGACGATCTGCCGGGTGCCGGTGGAGTTCCTGGAGATCGAGCTGGCGGTCCTGGAGGAGATGGGGCTCGACTGCGACCGGACGGGTGAGTACTGGGCGGCCAACGGGCGTACCCGGCTGGTGGACCTGACGGTGCGGCCCTCCAAGCTGGCCTCCCCCATCGACAAGATCCATCCGATGCCGTTCCCGGGGCTGAACATCGACAACGTGCCGTTCTTCGCCGCGATCGCGGCCGCGGCGCAGGGGTCGACGCTGATCCACGACTGGGTCTATGACAACCGGGCCATCTACCTGACGGAGCTGACCCGGCTGGGCGCCTCGGTCAAGCTGCTGGACCCGCACCGGGTGCTGGTGGAGGGGCCCACGCGCTGGCGCAGCGCGGAGATGATGTGCCCGCCGGCGCTGCGTCCGGCGGTGGTGGTGCTGCTGGCGATGATGGCGGCCGAGGGCACGTCGGTGCTGCGCAACGTGTACGTGATCAACCGCGGCTACGAGGACCTGGCCGAGCGGCTGAACGCGCTGGGGGCGCGCATCGAGACCTTCCGCGACATCTGATTTTCGTCGGTGGCGGCCGCTACCGTCTCCTCTGCAGGCAACATCATCTGCATGCGTCGCCGAGATGTGAGGAGGGGAGCCGGTGCGGCCCGCGGAGCTCGACAGGTTGACGGTGGGACAGGCGGCTGACCGCTACGTGGAGCTGGTGGTGGCCAAGACGTCCACGGGGGCGCTGTCCCCGGCCACGGCCGAGGTCTACGCGCGTGACGTGGCCACGCTGGTGGCGCTGGCCGGCGCGGAGGTGGTGCTGGACGACCTGACCGGCGAGGACGTCGATGCGATCTTGCTGGCGTTCGCGCGCAAGCCCGACGCGCGGCAGGCGGCCGCCCCCAGGTCCGGTCCCGGGTCAGGGTCGGGGCAGTCGCCGTCCTCGCAGGCGCGGTTCCGGCGGTCGATCTCGGCGTTGTTCAAGCACGCCACGCTGGCCGGGTGGGTGCAGATCAACCCGATGACGGCGGCCACGGTGACGGCCAAGCAGCGGGGCGGGCTGCGTCCGGAGCGGCGGGCGCTGACGCGGGAGCAGGCCCAGGGGCTGATCGGGGCGGCCCGGCAGTTGCGGGAGGCGCCCGAGCAGGACGGCAAGCGGCGCGACCAGCGCACGCAGCTGCGTGACGCGGTGATCGTGCTGCTGTTGTCGACGGTGGGGCCGCGGGTGTCGGAGCTGGTGCGCGCCAACGTGGAGGACTTCTACACCAACGACGGGGTGCGCTACTGGCGGATCTTCGGCAAGGGCGGCCGTACGCGTGACGTGCCGCTGCCCGACGACGTGGCCGAGGTGTTGCAGGCCTATCTGGCGCGTGGCCGGGGGCAGGTGGCCGGCGCCGACGGTGACAAGGCGCTGCTGCTGTCGTGGCGGGGGCGGCGGCTGGCGCGGGGTGACGTGCAGGCGGTGATCGACCGGGTGCAGCGGCACGTCGATCCCGACCAGCGGCGTTCGGTGACCCCGCACGGGCTGCGGCACACCACGGCCACCCATCTGCTGGCCGACGCCGTCGACATGGACGCGGTGCGGCGGGTGCTGGGGCACAGCGACCTGTCGACGCTGGGGCGCTACCGCGACGAGCTGCCCGGGGAGCTGGAGGTGGCCATGCGGTCGCATCCGCTGCTGCGTGACAAACCCTCCCGGTGAGCGGTCACCGGCCTTGCGCGGGCCGGTGATCGGGATGGTGATGGCGGACATCGGTCCGGTGATTGGCCGGGAGGCGGGCGGGGCTGGTTGGCTCGGCGGCGTGAACGCACAGATCACCACCGGATGGGTGGACATCGCGGGCATGACGGCCTACACGGCCCTGCCCGTGGGAACGCGGCGGCCTGTGGGCGTGCTGGTCGCCGGTGAGATCTTCGGGGTGAGCCGGTACGCGCGGCGGATGGCCGACCGGCTGGCCGGGCTCGGGCACGCGGTCGTCGTGCCCGACTTCAACCACCGGCACGACCTGGGGCCTGCCGCCGATCCGGCGACGGACGTCCCGTGGGGGCGGGTGGTGGAGCTGCCTGCCGACGCCGCCGGTCGGGAGCGGGGTCTGGAGCTGGCCTGGCTGCTACGACGCGATCAGGTGCTGGCCGACGCGCGGGCCGCGTCGGAACACCTGCGGAGCCTGGGGGCCTTCCCGGCGGCGGCCGTCGGGTTCAGCCTGGGTGGGCACGTCGTGTGCTCGGTGGCGGGCGAGCTGGGGTTGTCGGCGGCGGTGGCGCTCTACCCGGGCTGGCTGACGGGCACCGACCTGCCGCTCAGCCGGCCGGAACCGACACTGGAGCCGGCCGCGCGGGCGCCGGGACGGCTGGTGGTGCTGCTCGGCGCCGACGACCCCATCATCGACGCACGCCAGCAGGAGGCGATCGGCGAACGGCTGGAGACAGTGGTGTATCCGGGCGCCGGCCACGGGTTCGCCGCCGACGAGCGCGACAGCTTCCACCCGGCCTCGGCGCGCGAGGCCTGGCGGCTGATCGAGGAGGTGCTGGACCAGGTGCGCCGCTCACCGCAGACGGCCGACTGACCTTTCAGGTGCGGGCAGGGGTGGCGCGCACGGCCAGACGGTCGAGGGAGATGCCCAGCACGTCGGCCAGCGAGGCGATGGTGAAGAACGCCGGCGTGGCGATGCGCCCGGTCTCGATCTTGCGGAGGGTCTCGGCGGACATACCGGCGGCGGCGGCGATCTCGACGATGCTGCGCTCGCCTCGGGCCTGACGCAGCATGTGGCCGAGCTGCTCGCCGCGCAGCCGCTCCTCGGGGGTCAGCGGGGATCGCACCATGCCCCCAGCCTACACCCCCGGGATACTTATACCGGTATTGTTATCGCCCCCGCGGGGGTCGGGTCAGGGGATGCGGGACACCTCCGGGAAACCACCACCCGACCCCTCGAACAGGCGCGTCGCCTTCCCCCGCAGGTGCAGATCGAAGAACGCCCCGACATAGGCGCGCTGAGCCGCCACCGACCGTCGCGCATCGATCGTCCCGACGAAATCGGCCACCGCCACCCCGCCCTTGGGCAGCGCCGCCGCGACCTGCGGCAGCAGCACCTGCAAGTCGGTGAACGAACCGTGCGCGGCGCCCTTGAACCGCAGCTCCCGCTTCCACCCGGTCGAGGCCCGCCAGAACGACCTCCAGCTCGGCTCGCTCTCGCGCGTGTGCGCCTCGGCCGCCAGCTGCAGGAACGGCCTGGCCACCCCGGTGACGGCCACCGGCCCCACATAACCGCCGTCCAGATTGACCCCCGCCACCACCCGCCGGTCGTCGTGGACGAGCTGGGCCGCCACCGACCCGCCCAGCGACTGCCCCAGCGCCCCCACCCGCGACAGATCCGGCGCACCCCGCAACCCGGCGGGCAACGCCACACCCCCGATCGCCTCCCCCCGCCCCAGAGCGGCGACCCGATCCAGCACGAACCGCATGTCGGCCAGCCGCGCCCGCGCATGCCGCTCCAGCAACCCGGCGATGACCCGCGGCGTCAGCTTGGCCGGCAACGGCAACGCCCGCACCACCCGCCCACCGGGGAACTCCACCTGATCGGCCTCAAAGGTGTGATCCACCGTGACGACGAGATAGCCGCGCGAGGCCAGATCCTGCACCAGCGCCGTGCCCAGCGTGCGCGGCCCGCCGTCCCCCGAACCGAACAGCACCACGGGCAGCCTGCCTCCGCCGCGCTCCACCGGCGCGCCGGAACGCGCCGCGGTGACGGTGGCGGCCCAGTCGACCGCCCCCTTGGCGATCCCCATGGGCGGCGCGGAACGACGATCCCAGTCGGCGGCGGCCAGCGGCGCCATGTGCGGGGCCGGTGGCAGCGTGCTGCGCGCGGCCGGGTACCACAGGCTGACCATCAGCTCCCGATACCGCTTCGACCTCACCAGCGGGTCGGGACGCGACCGGTCGACCAGGCGCACGGCGACCGTCCCCACCGGGAGAGGACCAGCCGGCGCGGGCAGGGTGAGCGTGACCGCGGGCCGCCCTTGCTGCTCCTGCACGGCGGTGGCGGGCGCGAGGGCCAGGGCGGCGACGGCCAGATGAGCCGCGTACGTCATCACGGACATGCCGGTTCTCCTCCAACGGAACGACAACGGGGATGTGCGCCGACACTGGCAGCCGCGCCCGCCGACCGGCCAGCGGCCACAGGCTGACCTGCGGGTACGACTTTCGGATGAGAGCCCCCGATGTTCATCCCCGAGGAGGATGGGGGGCGCCACGGCCCGGCCTCTAGGGTGGGCGCATGAACCCGGCCGCCCGCCTGACCACGACGATCCGCTCGGTGCCGCCCACGGCCGCCGACGCACTGCTGGCCGCCGTCATCTTCACCGTCACACTGGGCCCCGGACGGGTGACCGAAGGCGGCCCGCACATGCTCGCGCTCCAGGTCGCCCTGGTGGCGCCACTGGCATGGCGGCGGCGCGCCCCGCTACTCGTCCTGTGCGCCACCGGCGGCGCGGCCGCCCTCCAATGGGTTGCCGGCGTGCAACTCCCCGCCGACGCCGCCCTGCTGGTCGCGCTCTACACGGTCGCCGCCCACCGCCCCTGGCGGGCCGCGCTGGCCGCCACGCTCGCACTGGAGACCGGCGTCGTGCTGGCCGCCACCCGCTGGGCGCCACCGGGACAGACGCCGTTCACGGTGGCCGCGCTCAGCGCGATGTCGGCCGCCGCCCTGGCCGCCGGCCTGTGGACGCGGGCACGGCAGACCCACCTCACCTTCCTCGAACGCGACCGCGACCAGCGGGCCCGCCTGGCGGTCGCCGAGGAACGCGCCCGGATGACCCGCGACATGCACGACATCGTCACCCACAACCTGTCGGTCATGGTGGCCCTGGCCGACAGCGCCGCCTACGTCCACGACCGGGCACCCCGCCAGGCCGCCGCCGCCATGACCCAGATCGCCGACACCGGCCGCCAGGCACTGCGCGACATGCGCCGCTCCCTCGGCGCCGACCACGGGGCCGACCAGGAGACCGGCCAGGGGGCCGACCAGGAGGAGGCCGCCCTCCACCCGGCGCCCGGCATCGCCCAGCTCCACCCCCTGGCCGACCGCATGCGCTCCGCCGGCCTGCCGACCCGCCTCCACATCACCGGGAATCCCGCCGACGTCCCCGCCGCGGCCCAGCTCACCCTCTACCGGCTGGCCCAGGAGGCGCTGACGAACACGCTGCGGCACGCCCCCGGCGCCCAGGCCCACGTCCAGGTGCGCCTCACCCCCGCGCGGGCCGACATCGAGGTCACCGACGACGGCCGCCACCCCACCACCCCCCAACCCGCCGGGAGAGGACTGGCCGGGATGCGCGAACGCGTCACCGCCTACAACGGCACCCTGCACGCCGGCCCCGCCCCCGACGGCGGCTGGCAGATCACCGCCACCCTCGACCTGACCGCCCCGGACACGCCATGACCATCCGGCTGCTGATCGCCGACGACGAAGCACTCCTGCGCATGGCCTTCCGCATGATCCTGGACGCCGAACCCGACCTCCACGTCGCCGGCGAGGCCACCGACGGCGACCAGGCCACCCGCCTGGCCCGGCACCTGCGCCCCGACGTCGTCCTCATGGACGTCCGCATGCCCGGCCTCGATGGCATCCAGGCCACCCGGCAGATCGCCCGCGACTGCCCCACCTCCCGCGTACTCATCCTGACCACCTTCGACCTCGACGAGTACGCCTTCGCCGGACTCAAAGCCGGCGCCGCCGGATTCCTGCCCAAGAACACCCCGCCCGCCGACCTGCTCAGCGCCATCCGCAACGTCGCCGCCGGCGAAGCCGTCCTGTCGCCACGCGTCACCCGCCGCCTGCTGGAGAAATTCGCCCCCCAGCTCACCCCAGACCCCCGCGAACAGGACCGGCGGCTGCGACAGCTCACCGCCCGCGAACACGACGTCCTCGTCCAGGTGGCACGCGGACTGTCCAACGCCGAAGTAGCCGCCTCACTGCACCTGGCCGAAGCCACCGTCAAGACCCACCTCAGCCGCGTCCTGCTCAAACTCGGGCTGCGCCACCGCGCCCAGGTCGTGGTCTTCGCCTACGAGAGCGGACTCGTCCGCCCCTCCTCCTGACCCCGCTCCGCCCGCTCCACCAACGCGGCGATCCGCGCGCTCACCAGCGGCCACACCCCCGGCGGGAACCCATGCCCCATGCCGTCCACCAGCAGGAACTCCGCACCCGCGATCGCCTGCGCCGTGGCCCGCCCACCGGCCGGATCGGCGACGGCATCAGCCGCGCCATGGATCACCAACGCCGGCACCGCCACCCCGCCCAACCCCTCCCGCCGGTCACCCGACCCGATCACCGAGGCCGCCTGCCGCAACATGCCCGCCAGCGACCAGCCCCGATCCCACACCCGCCCCGCCAACGCCCGAACCGCCTCCACATCGGCCGCCACACCACCGGTCACGGCCCCGGCCACCATCCGCTCCACATACAACTCCCGCGTCGTCGGCGGCGGCCCGGCAACAGGCGGCGGGACACCCGGACGCGGCGGCGGCGTCATCCGGTCACCGGCGGTGGACATGATCGACGTCAGCGACCTGACCCGGCCCGGATGCCCGATCGCCACCGCCTGAGCGATCATCCCGCCCAGCGAGGCGCCCACCAGATGCACGCCGTCCAGCCCCAGAACATCCAGCAAGCCCACCGTGTCGGCCACCAGATCGTCCAGCGTGTACGCCAGCGACGACAGATCACCCGCCAGCGCCGCCCCGAAATCCGGCTCCCCCGCACCGTCGAACCGCGTCGAGCGCCCGCAGTCACGACCGTCGAAACGGATCACCTGCAGGCCGTGCCCCACCAGCGCCGCACACAACCCGTCAGGCCAGCTGATCAACTGCCCGCCCGCCCCCATGATCAGCAACACGGGCGGCGCGCCCCGATCCCCCAGCCGCTCGTACACGATCTCCACCCGGGAAGGCCCCACCCCGAACGCCCGCTCCTCACCCATCCGCTCCCCCCTCCTCCCGCACCGGAACCAGCAGATCCGTCACCAGCTCCTCAACCGGCGTGCACGCCGGATCCGACACATACACCTCCCGCAAAGCGCCGCTCACCGCCAGCCCCCGCTCGGCACACCACGCCAGAACGGCATGCACCGTCAACGAGATCTGGTCATAAGGCCCCACATGAGTGGCACGCGCGAACACCCCACCCGGCAACACCCCCACCTCGGCCCCGCCACCGGGCTCGGCGTCACCTTCCAGAATCAACCCCACCCGGACCTGCACCACCTCGCCCACATCCACCGGGAACAACCCCACCAACCGCACCGCCCCCCGCACCCCTTCAAGCAACCGCGCCACCGCCGCGGACGTAGCCCGCCCCACATCCTCCAACCCCGCCGCCCGCTCACCCACGAACGCCGCCCGCCACCCCGGCTCCCGCACCAACCCCACCTCAGGCGCCGGCAACCCCTCAGCCAGCACCCGCTCCAACGACGCCAACGTCCGCCGCCGCCGCGCCAACTCCGCCTCCAACGACACCCGGACCGACTCCAGCGCCCCCGTCTCCCCCGACAACACCCGCCCCACCACCGGCAACGGCACATCCAACGACCGCAACAACCCGATCGACAACGCCTCCCGCGCCTGCCCAGCCCGGTAATACCGATAACCCGTCCCCGCATCCACATACGCCGGACGCAACAACCCCAACTCGTCGTAATGCCGCAACTGCTTCACACTCAACCGACCAAGCCGCGCGAACTGCCCAATCGACAGCAACTCCTCATCCACCAGCACACACCCTCACGTAACGTCAGACCCATGACCCTGTCCATCGGCCAAGTCGCCAAACTGGCCGGCATCACCGTACGAACCCTCCACCACTACGACGAGATCGCCCTCCTCACCCCCAGCCAACGCACCACCGCCGGCTACCGCCGCTACACCGACCACGACCTCCTCCGCCTCCAGCAAATCCTCCTCTACCGCGAACTCGGCTTCCCCCTCGAAGAGATCACCGACATCCTCGACCACCCCCACACCGACGAACTCACCCACCTCCACCGCCAACACGAACTCCTCACCCGCAAAGCCCAACGCCTCCACCACGTCATCACCAACGTCGAACGCGCCATCCACGCCCACACCCAGCGCATCACCCTCACCCCCCAAGAGCGCTTCGACATCTTCGGCGACTTCCACCCCGAAGACCACCAACCCGAAGTCCAACGCCGCTGGGGCGACACCGACACCTACGCCGAAAGCCGCCGCCGCGCCGCCACCCACACCAAAACCGACTGGCTCCACCTCACCACCCAAGCCGCCGCCATCGACGACGACCTGCGGGCCGCCCACACCCGCGGCCACGCCCCCGACAGCCCCCACGTCATGGACATCGCCGAACGCCACCGCGCCCACATCACCCGCTGGTTCTACGACTGCACCCCCGAACACCACCGGCGCCTCGGCGACCTCTACGCCACCGACCCCCGCTTCACCGCCCACTACGACCGCCTCGCCCGCGGCCTGGCCGCCTACTACCGCCAAGCCATCCACGCCAACAGCGCCCGGCAGCAGAAGTAGACAGGCCCGCCTGACCCCGCCGTTCGCCGCCCGGGGAACGCGGCCGGCACTCCTCAACCACCAGGACTGCCGGCACAACAATGAGAACCCCGCGACGGACACCCCACAGAGTCAGGAGCGCCGCCCTCCTGACCTCGGTGATGGTTTTGTGCTGTTTATGTTATGATCTTGTACAAACCCATCAGCTTTACAATGTAGATTCCTAAGCTCCGAGATCCAGAGCCGCGGCCGTGAGCGCCCGTGCCCGGCGCGGTGAGGTCACCAGCTCCACCGTGTCCGACAACTGATCGATGCATCCCGCCACCGGCAACCCCCTGATCACCGGGTCCGTCACCGACTCCATCAACGCCCGCGCGAACCGCTCCCCGCCGATCACCTGGAACGGCCGGTCGAAGAACCCCCGCACCCCCTCCTCCAGCCGTCCCGTCAGCGCCATGCGGTTCTGCAGCGCGGCCAGCCGTCCGTAGGCCGCCGTCAGGCCCTGCTCGCGCTCCCGGAACGAGCGCGCCGCCATCGCCGCCTCCAGCGCCTCGCCCAGCTCGGCCGAGCCCGGCAACCGCGCCAGCGCGCTGCCCAGCCATTTGGCGTACGGCGGATAGCGGCGCCGCAGCAGCAACGCCAGCCGCATCACCTCCCGCGCCAGCCGCGCCCCCACCACGGCAGAACCGAGCTCGTCCCCGACCTCCGCGCACCGCCCCGGGAACGGCTCCTCCTGGCCGATGCGCTGCCACTGACAGGCCAGGACGTAGCGCCACACGTCCTGCGGATACCAGCGCAACGCCTGCCGGACCGCCTCCAGCCCCTCGCCCGGCAGACCGTCGCAGAACACCTCGCCCCCCGTCACCTCGGCCAGGCTCTGCCACGGCACGGACAACCAGTCCAGCAGCGACACCCCCTGGCGCGGGTCGAACCCGAGCCGTCCCACCAGCCACTCCCCCAGCTCGGCGACCACGACGCCCGGCTGGCGGACCCCGTGATACTCGAAGACCGTGTCAAAACCGCCGAACCGGTCGGGCAGCCCCGCCGTGACACGCTCGCGTACCGGCTCCACCTGGCCGGCGGGCACGAACAGCAGGACCCGCGGCCCCCAGTCATGGTCGGCCGAGCGGGCCGTGTCGAATTCGAGCACCTCCGACCCCGGGCCGATCAGCGCGGCGCTGTGCCGCACCCCGGGCAGCAGCGGCGCCACGACCTCGCCGTAGAAGGCGCGAGAAAGCTCAATACCAGGCACAAAGTTGGACATCACGCCGTCAACTCTGCACGAGCACCGCCCGAACCTCACCCGGTTTTCCCGCCGCCGGTGACAGCGTGGTCCGCGACCGGACACGCCAGGGGGAGGGACCCGTTGAGCAAGGTCGTCGCCGACATCTCCGTATCGCTGGACGGCTACGTCACCGGCCCCGACCCCGGCCTGGAGCACGGCCTCGGCACCGGCGGCGAACTCCTGCACGCCTGGGCCCGCCAGCCCACCGACGTCGACGCGCGCGTCCTGGGCGGCGCCGTCCGCGCCACCGGAGCGGTCATCATGGGACGGCGCACCTTCGACGTGGTCGACGGCCCCTACGGCTGGGGCGACCCGCTCGCCTACGGTCCGGCCCGCGACCAGCCGCAGGCGCCGCCCGTGTTCGTCGTCACCCACGTCCCGCCCTCGGCGGTACGCCGGCCCGAACTGTTCACCTTCGTCACCGACGGCCCCGCCGCGGCCGTCGAGCAGGCCCGCACCGTGGCGGGGGACGGCGACATCGTCATCATGGGCGGCGCCGACCTGATCGGCCAGGCCGCCGACGAGGGGCTGCTCGACGAGTTGCGCCTGCACCTGGTGCCGTTGCTGCTGGGCGCCGGCACCCGTCTGTTCGCCCGGGTACGTCCGCGCCAGTGGGAGCCGGTCGAGACGCACTTCTCCCCGCTGGCCACCCACCTGACCTATCGCGCCATCATCTGAACCCCGGCGGGATCGGGGCCGGTCACCTGGCAGGCCAGCACCGGCCTGCGGCGGTACCCGATCCGCTCGTACACCTTGACCGCCGCGGTGTTGACGTCGTCCACCATCAGGGCCGCGCGTCCGTGCGTGGCCACGAGCTGGGACGACACCCACCCGCACACCCGCTCGGCCAGCCCCCGCCCGCGGAAGCGGGCGGCGGTGGCGACCCCGGCCAGCAGCCCCACCGACGGCGCGGACCACGCGTCGGCCGCCACCGCCGCCAGCTCGTGCCCCACGCGCACACCGGCCCACCGCCGCACGCCGGGCGCACCCGGCACCGCGTACGACGTGGGCGCGTCACCGGCCAGCAGGGCCGCGACCTCCTGGTCGGCCTCACCTCCGAGCCAGCCGACCTCCGGCGGCGGCGCGGCGGGCGCGGCCTTGAGGCTCATCCAGGAGAACGCGCCGCTCTCCCGCACGCCCTCCAGCCCCGCCGCCACCCGCCGCATCAGCTCGCGCTCGCCCAGCGGCCGGAAGGTGGGGCCCAGCTCGGCCAGCGCGTGCCGGACCAGTTCGACGGCGTCGTCCGGATCGTCCGGGTCGCCCCACACCGCCAGCCGGTCGTGCAGGGAGATGCGCGGCGCGCCGGCCACCACCGCGTTCCCCAGCGCCCAGGCGCGGGCCTGGCCGCGCAGGTCCTGGGCGGTCCACATGACCAGGTCGTCGTCGCCGCACGCGGCGCGCAGCACGTCCAGGTCGCGCAGCCGATGGATCACAAGATCTCGCCGGGCCGGTACGCGGCGGCCTCCGGGTGCTCGGTCACGACCTGGGACACCAGCCGCACCAGCTCCTCGACCTGCGCGGCGGCCGCGCCGGTGAAGGACACCCGGTCGGCCAGCAGCGCCTCCAGCTCGCCGCGGTCCAGCGGGAAGCGCTCGTCGCCGCCCAGCAGGTCCAGCAGCTCGTTGGACGCGCCCCGCGACCGCATCGCCAGCGCCGCGGCCACCGCGTGCTCCTTGATCAGCTCGTGGGCCTGCTCGCGCCCCACGCCGGCGCGGACGGCGGCCATCAGCATCTTGGTCGTGCCCAGGAAGGGCAGGTAGCGGCCCAGCTCGGCCGAGATCACCGCCGGGAACGCGCCGAACTCCTCCAGCACGGTCAGCATCGTCTCCACCAGCCCGTCGAAGGCGAAGAACGCGTCCGGCAGCGCGACCCGGCGTACCACCGAGCAGGACACGTCGCCCTCGTTCCACTGGTCGCCGGCCAGCTCGCCCACCATGGAGGCGTAGCCGCGCAGCACCACGGTCAGGCCGTTGACGCGCTCGCAGGAGCGGGTGTTCATCTTGTGGGGCATCGCCGAGGAGCCGACCTGCCCCTCCTTGAACCCCTCGGTGACCAGCTCGTGCCCGGCCATCAGCCGGATCGTCTTGGCCAGCGAGGACGGCGCGGCGGCCAGCTGCACCAGCGCCGAGACCACCTCGAAGTCCAGGGAACGCGGGTAGACCTGGCCGACGCTGGTCAGCCGCCGCGAGAACCCCAGGTGGGCGGTGACCTTGTCCTCCAGCTCGGCCAGCCTGTCCTGCCGGCCGCCCAGCAGGTCGAGCATGTCCTGGGAGGTGCCGACGGGGCCCTTGACGCCGCGCAGCGGGTAGCGCGCGATCAGCTCCTCCAGCCGGTGGTAGGCCACCAGCAGCTCGTCGGCTGCCGAGGCGAACCGCTTGCCCAGCGTCGTGGCCTGCGCCGCCACGTTGTGGGAACGTCCGGCCATGACCGTGGCCGTGTGCTCCCCGGCCAGCGAGGCCAGGCGGGCCAGCAGCGCCACGACGCGGTCACGTACCAACAGCAGGCTGTCGCGGATCTGCAGCTGCTCGACGTTCTCGGTCAGGTCGCGCGAGGTCATGCCCTTGTGCACCTGCTCGTGCCCGGCCAGCGCGTTGAACTCCTCGATGCGCGCCTTGACGTCGTGGCGGGTGACGCGCTCGCGCGCCGCGATGGACTCCAGGTCGACCTGCTCGACGACCTTCTCGTAGTCGGCTATCGCGCCCTCGGGCACCGCCACCCCGAGCTCGGCCTGCGCCCGCAGCACCGCCAGCCACAACCGCCGCTCAGCGATGATCTTGTACTCGGGAGACCACAGGCGGGCCAGCCCGGGTGAGGCGTAGCGGGCGGCCAGGACGTTCGGGATGCGCGGCTTGGAAGTCACGTTGGACAAGTGTATTCACACCCCGTTACCGGCACCGCATCCAGTCCGCACGGCCCGTCCCGCGACTGCGGTCACCGCGGGGGTCACCGGTTCCCATGCGGCCCCGCCGGCCTCGCGAACGACCCCTGACCAGCACCGTCCTGCATACGGCCGGACCGGAACCATGTTTCCGCCTGTCCTGGCCGGTAAGTACAGGAGGTCGCGAGGAAACGACCAGAAAGGCATGAACATGAGCACCGACGACAAGATCCGTAACAAGGCCCAGGAGCTCAAGGGACGCGCCAAGAAGAACGTCGGCGACGCCACCGACAACGAACGGCTCCAGGCCGAAGGCCGCGCCGACCAGACCAAGGGCGGCCTGAAGCAGGCGGGCGAGAAGGCGAAGGACGCCGGCAAGAAGGTCAGGGACGCCTTCAAGAAGTGACCGCACGCTCCTGGCTGTGAACCGCGCCGGCCACCCGCCGCCGCCCGGGACGGACAGACACCGGACCCGCCGTGCCGCGATCGGCTGCCGCAGATCGGCTCGATGTTGCCGATCCGCGGCAGCCGACAGGCCGCACGGCGGGTCACGTCCACCATCCGGCAGGCGGCCGGGGCCGCGTGCGTACGAACCCGCCGGCCTCTGACGCTGCCCGCCGGACGGGCGGCCCCTCGCTCAGCGGGCCGTGCCACAGATCGGCGACGCGGAGGGGGCGGCACGGAGGGTCACGCCGACTCCGCACCGCCTCCCCCCGCCTTCCGGCCTACACGACCGTCGCCGGACGCCGGCTGTCGCACTCCGCTAGCTGTTGCACTCCCTGGACAGGACCTTGCCGGTCTTGGCGTCCGTGCAGGTCTTGCAGGTACGGTTCGGGCTCGCCGGGAGCGGTTCCTTGGTGGTCGTGCACTCGCGCTCGGTGGACTGCTCCTGCTTCTGGGTCTTCTGCTCGCAGTACTGCTTCTTGAACCCGCCGCCCTTCATGTCACGGCAGTAGTAGCACCTCTTGTTGCCCTCCTCCAGCCACTTGCACTTCGGAGCGCGACCGGTGGCACTGGCGGCGGCACAGTCGGCGAGCGCGACGGATGTGGTGGGCATGGTGGGCGTGGTGGCGCCGGTGTGGGCTTGGGCCCCCAGCGCCTGCGAGGCCATCGAAGGGGCGAGGGCGGCAGCGACAAGGGCGCTGACAGCGCATGCTTCCTTGAACACGTTTCCTCCCGCAGGACATCTTCCTCTGGCCCCTCCATCGTGGCCCGCCATTGTGGGGACGCGTCAATACACAAGCCCGGAATTTATTCTCCGCCGCCGAACGCATGTCTTCACCCTAAACGCTGAATCGCATTTCTCGTAGGCCGCCGAAGCCGTCATCAGAAGCCTTCTTTGCTTTTCCTGGCCGCTTTATCTCGTCGCTCTGCCGTACGCTTCACACGTGTTTCCCGGCCCTGACATGAGCCAGGCTCACTTACGCCTTCTCGCCCGGACAGCCGATGGGCTGGTCCGACCTCACCGGATGCTCCGACATCCCCGTCAACGGCACCCCAGGGGCGGCCGGCGGCGCACAGGTGACCACCCGCGCCGTCATCCACGAGAGCCTCGCCCCCTTCAGGACGCTGTTCGACCAGAGCGTCACCTACAACGACGTGTAACACCGCCGCGCGAGATGTTCTCCGTGCCGTCCGGCAGGTGGTGGTGATCGCCAGAAAATGGATCGAGGTCCGACGACTGATCCGCTAGCGTTTGTTTCGCAAGTCCCCCTCAGATCCGTCGGGTCTGGTGAGGGCACGGGTCGAAGTTCGTCGGTTACCACTTCTAATGGGGCGGTCGCAGGTTCGAGTCCTGCCCGGGGCCAACGCTCCGGTAGCTCAGTCGGCAGAGCACCTGAACGCCGGTGAACGTCCCACATCCGTGTCCTCTCCAGGCCTCGCCGGTCCGTCAAGTCAGCATGGCCCGGTGGCACGGGTCGAATCCGGTCGGTTACCACAGGGTTCGATTCCTTCCGGCCCCTCCTCATGGGGCCGGCCGCCCAGATCGGCTGGGCACCCGGTCGGAAACCCCACATCCGTGCCGTCGGCCGGCTGGCGACGGATCGACGGCGGGTCGAAGTCGTTCGGTCATCTCCGGCACCGGCGGTCGCGGGGTTCGAGTCCCCGCTGCGCGAGGTCTCGCGCACAGCTCAGCGGTGGAGCTCCGGTCCTGACCCGGTCGACGCACCCATGTCCGCCGTTCCATCACATCCGCCGCCTGGCGGGTCGAACACCCTTGTGGAGGCACATCCATGACCCGCAACCGTGACCCTCTGGCCGGCGTCTCCGCCATCGCGACGCCGCAGACCCGGCCCATCCCCGGTCGCCCCGACCAGGTTCGGAACGCGGCAGGCGGCCACGTCTTCGCCAAGGACGTGTGGCGCAAGCTGGAGGACTTCCTGATCCTCGGCACCACCGGCGGCACCTACTACGTGGGCGCGGACAAGCTGACCGCCGACAACGCCGGCGTGTTGTTCCAGGCGATCGCCGAGGACGGCCCCCGCGTGGTCGAGCTGCTGACCGCGATCTCCACGGCGCGTCCGCCCCGAGCGCCGAAGCAGCGTCCGGCCCTGTTCGCGCTGGCCGCCTGCTACGCCAAGGGCGACGCCGACACCCGCCAGGCCGCCAAGGTGGCCCTTGCCAAGGTCGCTCGCACGACTGACCATCTGGCCCAGTTCTTCGGCTACTACAAGAACCTGGGCGGTAAGGCGACCGCCCGCGGTGTCGCGCCGACGGCGGGCCGTTCGCTGCGGACCGCGCTGGGCTCGTGGTTCCTGAACGGGACCGCCGACGACGTGGCCTTCAAGGCGTGCAAGGCCCGTCAACGCAGGACCCCGCAAGGTGAGGCCTTCGACCTGCGCGACGTTCTCCGCATCGCCCACCCGGCAGCGGACGGAGAGCAGCGCAGGACCCTGTTCGGGTGGATCGCCGGCAACGTCGGCGACGAGCGGGCGCGCGAGGCGCTGCCCGCGGTGGACCGGTTCCTGACCGCGAAGGCCGTCACGAGTCCGTCCGAGGCGGTACGGGTCGTGACCGCGGAGAAGGTGCCATGGGAGTTCCTGCCCGACGCCATGCTGCGCGAGCCCGCCGTGTGGGAGGCCCTGATCGAGACAGTCGGCATGACGGCGCTCATCCGTAACCTGGCACGGATGACCCGCCTGGGCACGCTCACGCCGACGGCGGCGGCGACGTCGCGTGCGGTGCTGCGGCTCACCGACCGCCAGGCGGTCCTGCGGGCCCGCATCCACCCCATGGACGCCTGGCTCGCCCTGCGCGTCTACGCCTCCGGGCAGGCTCAGCCGAACCCGCGCGCGGGCCGCCAGACCTGGCATCCCGTCCCGGCCATCCTGGACGCGCTGGAGGAGACGTACGAGGCGGCGTTCGGCGCGGTCGAACCGTCCGGGAGGCGACTGCTGGTCGCGGTGGACTCCTCCGGCTCGATGAGCTGGGGCGGCGGCGTCCGGCTGGGCGGTTCGCCGATCGGGTCGCCGTACGAGGTCGGCAACGCCATGGCGGTCATGCTCGCCCGCATCGAGCGCGGCAACGTGCACGTCATCGACGTCGACACCGGCGTCCACGCCTCGAAGGTGACCCCTCGCACCAACCTGCGTGAGATCGCCTCATGGCAGCCGTCCGGCGGTGGCACCGACCTGTCCCTGCCGTTCCGGTGGGCGCGCGAGCAGCGCATGCGGACGGACGGGATCGTCGTCTTCACCGACAACGAGACGTGGGCGGGCCGGGCTCACCCGTCGCAGGAACTGGACGCCTACCGCCGTGCCGTGGCCCCGGGGGCCCGTGTGATCGTGGCCGCGATGACCGCGGCGGGTTACTCGATCGGCGACCCCCAGGATGACGGTGTGCTCAACGTGGCAGGCCTGGACGCCTCACTGCCACTGATCGTCAACGGCTTCCTCCGAGGCTGACCGAGTTCTGGCTCCTCCCCAGGGTCCGGCAGCGCCTGCACGAGGTGCTGCCGGACCGGTGCCGCGCGAGGAGATCGCGTCCATCACCATCACAGATCAAACGCACGACTGCTGCGGCAAGACCTTGACCGTTGTGCCGGTGATCCGAGCGACCTCATCGGGGGAGGCTCACGCACATTGCACAGCTCCTTCATGGGGGTCACGATCCCGTCACTCCACATCTGCCAGGCGCCTGGCACGCGCATCATCAGGCCTATGGCCAAGAAAAGCTCGAAGCGGTGGCCCCGACGGTGAGGCCCTCGTCGATCGTCGTGGCAGCGCTGGTGCTCCTGGCGGTCCCGACCTTGGTATGGATGCTCGGTCCGGGAGCTACCTGGGTGCTGGAGAACCTGGACGGCGTCACCCTGAACGACGACGTTCTCGCGCCGGCGACCCTGCCTCCCGATGAGCTGCTCGGCAAGGATTGGGCCGCTGCCGTCGCGGCCGTCCGCGGCAACGTCCTGGCCATCGCCACCGGCCTGGCCGCGCTCTTGGCGGTGTTCTACACCGCACGCAACGCCGACACCGCACGCCGCACCTTTCAGCTTGGCGAGCGCGGTCACGACACCGACCGCTTCAGCAAGGCGGTCGAGCAACTCGGCAGCGGCCAAGCCCCGGTCCGGCTCGGCGGCCTGTACGCCCTCGAACAACTCGCGGAGAACAACCCCGCGCTGCGCCAGACCATTGTGGACGTCATCTGCGCCTACCTGCGCATGCCGTGGAAAGCGCCGGACGTCCAGGACCGGTCCCAGCAGGTCCGCGCCGCCCAGCGCGCTGCCCGTACCCCGGCTTCGGGCCGTGCTCAGGCGCGGGCGGGCAGGGACCCTACGAGGAACGACAGGTCCGGCTCACCGCCCAGCGTTTCCTCACCGACCACCTACGCTGCTACCGGCGCCGCTGGTGGCAGCGCCGCACCGCCGTCAACCCGCACTACTGGCCCGGCATCAGCCTCGATCTCACCGGTGCCGTGCTCATCTCCTTCAAGTTGACCTCCTGCCGGATGCATCGGGCGCCGGCGATGCCTGGTTCAGCAGGGCGACCTTCACCGGCGAGGCCACGTTCAACGGAGCGATCTTCGCGAGCCATACCGACTTCGACGGGGCGATCTTCGCCACCTACAGCCGCTTCAATGGGACCGCCTTCACTCGTGGTGCCACGTTCAGTCGGGTGAGCTTCGCTGACAACCCCGGGTTCAACCACACCCGGAACTCGCGCATCTACGTAGCGAATGCGCGGATTGGCAGGCAAGAGTGGGGAACAGCCTCGAACGTGGTGACCGGCCCCGCCGGTGAAGTACTGAAGCCCACCCATCCGCCCGCCGAGAAGGCCCCGCGCTCCCGGAGCCACGGCGAGGGGCAAAGTAACTCGCCGGCAACTTAGGGATTCCGGCTCGTGACGCCCTCTCCACAGCCGCCTGACGACCTGCCGTCCGCCGCCCGGGCCCGCGGCCGGATCGGGGGCCGGCCCACCGTGGTCAGGCCTGAACTGCTGCGGGCGGCCCGGACCCGCTGCCCAACCCCGAGCGCTCCATCACGCGCGCCTGCTCGGCGTGAGCCCCGGCACGCTCTGCAACCACCAGCCGACCGGCGGCGCTGGATCCGATAAGTCGCTGGATCTCCGGCATATGATCATGCGCCTATGAGCGACATCACCGAACCCGCGATCGCCCGGATGGACGTCGTGCGCGAGACCCTCCACGGCCTCACACTCGAGGACCCCTACCGGTGGATGGAAACCGAAGGCGAGGAGTTCCACCACTGGCTGGACAGCCAGGCCAGGCACGCCCGCGAGCACCTGGACGCCCTGCCGCACCGCGCCGGCCTGCTGACCCGGATCCGCGAACTGGGCAGCGCGCTCACGCGGTGCTTCGGCCTGGTGATGGCAGCCGACAAGGTCTTCGCCCTGGTACGCGAGCCGGACGCCCGCCTGCCGGTGCTGACGGTGACCGAGGCCGACGGAGCGAGCAGGGTCCTGTTCGACCCCGGAACGGTGCCCGGCGACGGACACCACGCCATCGACTGGTACGTGCCCTCCCCCGACGGCCGCCACGTCGCCTGCGCCGTCTCCGACTCCGGGTCGGAGGACAGCTCCATCCACGTGATCGACGCCGACTCGGGGGTCCTCCGGGAGACTATCCCGCCCACGACCCGTTTCGCCTTCCTGAGCTGGCTGGAGGACAGCCGGTCGTTCGTCTACCACCGCTACGCGGAGCAGCACCTCTTGGACAGCCGCTCCTTCCTGCATCAGCTGGGCGCCGACCCGGCGCAGGACACGGTGGTACTGGCCCGCGGCCTCAACCCCCACGTCGAGCTGACCCCGCGGGACCGGCCTTTCCTGGTGGTGCCGCCGCACGGCGAGTGGATGCTGGCGATCATCTCCCACAGCGCGCTCAGCCCCTGGCCCTGGACCAGCGAGCAGCTGAGCGACTGCACGGTGTACGTGGCGCCGCGCGCCGGGCTGGCCGACCCGGCCGCCTGCCCGTGGCGGCTGGTCGCGGGCGTGGCGGACGGCGTAACCGCCTTCGCCACCAGCCACGACACCCTCTACCTGGTCTCCCATCGGGACGCGCCGCGCTCCCGTGTGCTGGCCGTTCCGCTTGCCGCACCCGATCTGTCCCGAGCCCGAGTGGTCGTACCCGCAGGTGAGCGGGTGGTGGAGTCGGTGCGGGTGGTGGGCGACCGGCTGCTGGTGCGCGATCTCGACGGCGGCGTCAGCCGGGTACGGCACGTGCCCCTGTCCGGCGGCGAACCCGCCGACCTCCCGATGCCGGTGGACGGCGCCATCGTGGAGTGGACCACCCACCCGACGCGGCCCGAAGCCCTGCTGCTGGTGGCCGGCTGGACCCACGCGCCGCGGCTCTACCGCTACGACGGCCGGTCACTCCAGGACACCGGGCTGGCGCCCCGCTCACCGGTGCACTTCGGCGACGTGCACGTCCGTACTCTGCACGTGCCCGCGAGGGACGGGACGCCGATCCCGCTCACCGTCATCCACCACAAGGACCTGAAGCTGGACGGCGACAACCCGGCCGTGCTCACCGGCCACGGCTCCGGCGGGCTCATCGACCTGCCGGAGTTCCGTCCCGAGATGCTCGCCTGGTACGAGCGTGGCGGCGTCTACGCCGTCGCGCACCTGCGCGGTGGCGGCGCCTACGGCCGCGAGTGGCACGAGGCCGGGCGCGGCGAGCGCAAGGAGGCCACCATCACGGACTTCATCGACTGCGCCGAGCATCTCATCGCCCTCGGCTACACCCGTCCGGGTCGGCTGGCCGGCGAGGGCATCAGCGCCGGCGGCATCCCCACCGGCGGCGCGTTGGTGCGGCGCCCCGATCTGTGGGCGGCCATGGCGATGCGGGTGCCGACGGTGAACGCCACCCGCAACGAGTTCACCGAGAGCGGGCCGATCAACGTGCCCGAGTTCGGCAGCGTCACCACTGAGGAGGGCCTGCGTGCCCTCCTGATCATCGATGCCTACCTGCGGGTCCGGGACGGCGTGCCGTACCCGGCGGTGCTGCTGACCACCGGCCTGC
This sequence comes from Nonomuraea sp. NPDC047529, assembly GCF_040642995.1. Classification (NCBI taxonomy): domain Bacteria; kingdom Bacillati; phylum Actinomycetota; class Actinomycetes; order Streptosporangiales; family Streptosporangiaceae; genus Nonomuraea; species Nonomuraea sp. NPDC047529. Next base: position 178,973 of record NZ_JBEYTJ010000011.1, read on the forward strand.
GCGACGCGCGGGTGCCGCCGTGGCAGCCGGCGAAGCTGGCCGCCCGCCTGCAGGCGGCCACCGCCTCCGGCCGGCCGGTGCTGATGCGCGTCGAGGAGCACGGCGGGCACGGCGCCGGCTCGAACCGAGACCAGGAGCAGGCCCTGCTCGCCGATGTGCTGGCCTTCATCCTGCACGCGTCCGACGGGTCATGACGACGACAGACCTGTCAGGTACGGCACGCGCACGCCCCCTCAGCCACGTCACGGCCCGGTCGACCCCGGGCCGTGTGTGACGCTCAACCTCCATCCCGACCGCCCGGTGGGCGAGTCGGCGGTCCTCGACAGGCCGGCAAGGACGGCGTCTACCGGTCCCGGTTCGTCACTGAGACCGGCAACGGCGGCCTGACCGCCCATCCCGGCGGGGACAGGTGGCTCTGAGAGGGCCGCATCTTCGCGCGGGCGCCGACGACGAGGCGCCGCGCGACAAGGTTGAGCAGGCCGCCACCGCCTGGGTGACGGCGCGCCGTCACGACGTCGTCTACCACGGCAAAGCCGTCAAAGGGTCGCGGTGACGAGGACCAGGAGGAGCAGAAGATGCGGTCGGGCGACGCCGGTGAGGGCATCGACAGGGCAGGTGCTTGAGCAGTCAGAGCGCACCGGCGTGAACAGGCGTCTGACGTGGCGTGGTGCCCTGCTGGCTGTCGCAGCCGGACGGCAGGTCGTCGAGGGGAAGGCCCTGAGATGCGGTGAGGACGGGCCGCCTGGGCGAAACCTGGCGCGGGTGCACAGAGGGCAGGGTCGGACGGTCGCGTCCGGGTCCAGTTCATGCAAGTCCGGAGCCCGCTCGCCTCACCTGGCACCGTTTGCCCAAATATGAGCGCCAGCCCCTATTTGCTGCCGAATATCTGAAATGATTGCTTTTTTATTTGCCTTTCGATATTCCTTACCTTCCACAGAAAACTCACGCGCTTTATCGCTACATCGAAGGGGGTACCTCAAACGCGCAACCATTTAGGGCCAGCTCTTGGCCCCTTTCGTTCGAATCTGGCATCTACAGGGGAAACACGTGGCTCAACACCAGAGCGGGCGCGCTTCGCACCCACTCAGCATCACACGTACGTTGGCGTTCGCCGTTGCCGCTACGGCGACCAGCGCACTCACGGCTCTTTCCATTCCAGCGCCGGCCTCTGCCGACGTCCAGACGACATCGGTCGTCAGCGGTCACGGCCTCGCGGATGCCAAGGTCGCGAAGGCAAACCATCGCTCCTTCCCCCTCGGGGTGGACGACGACAACGCTGTCGCGATCGACTCGGCCTTCCAGGGGGACCCGGAGGACGAGGAGAGGCCCCCGACCAAGTTCGTGGGGGTCGTTCGGGAGGACAAGGTACTGATCAGGGATCCGCGGTCGACCCCACGGTGGCACGACCTGTCCTCGCGGCTGCCCAGGAACTTCGGCCGCCTGGTCGACATCACTCTGGCTGCGCCCGACGAGGGGACGACCGTGCACGTCACCGTGCTCAACGCACACTCCCGCATAGCGCAGAGCACGTGCGCCGTCTTCCCGCCTCCGGGCACCATGACGACGCGGCCCTGGCCTGCCAACTGCAGCCCCTTCGTCGACATCACGCCGCCCGCCTGAGTCGACCGGATCTGATCCGCTGACGCCACTTGCCGTGCCCTGGAACGTCCGGGGCACGGCATTCACGTTTACCTCTGTGGTGGCCTGCTCGATCTTCTCAGGCGCCCTGCTGGCAGAGCGGTTCGCACGGCCCCGAGGGACACGTGACGCGCCCCGGGCCGGAACGCCTTCCGCCGTCGGCGGGCCGCTCTGCGACATCTGCACTCGGGATCCTGGACGCGGAGCAGACCCGCGGCGAACCCCTGATCCACGACCTGGCGAAGGATCGCCCCGGCGCCGCATGAGGTCGGCGCCGGGGCGATCCTGTCAGAAGGTGGGGGTGAGGACCCTGGCCTCGCGCTTGGGCGGCGACGGCCTGCGCCGCATCCGCCCCTTCGCCCGCTCCACCACCGTGTACAACGTCGGGACACGCAGCCTTGCGTGACTTGTACCAGTGATGTGATGTGTGGCAGGGCAGACCTTAGGCGGCCAAGGTTCCCAGTGTGACTCACTGCATTGTCGCTGGTAGGTGTCATGATCTCGACGCTCGTCCAAGCCCGGAGCGTCCGCATCGCCAGCGAGCAGACCTGGCGTCTCACGCAACTGGAACTTGCGAAGCTTGTCATCGATGACCCGAAGCTCGTGCAGTTCGAGGGAGTCCCGTGGCACGGCCCAGAAGACGACCTCCCCCTCCGGCTTCGCATCCTGATCAACCTCTGGCTTGAGCAGTGGCGCTCGATGCACAACTTCGGGCTGATGGATGACTCGGAAATCCATCGGTTTGCTTCAGGTCTCTTCGCAGGTGAGGCAGGTCGGAGGCACTGGGTGGAGAACAGCGACGGGTACAGAGCCGACCGGCGAAACGTCCGCACCCGCGCTTTCTCCCGGATACTGGACGAAGAGCTGGCGAACGCTACTCGGGTACCAGCAGTACCCATAACCCTTCCACAAGCCGCACCGGGCAAGAGGCACTGGCGTGCCGCTGCGGTAGCAGGAGCTGCCCTCATCGTCGGCGTTGCGATAGGACGGCTCCGATAGCCCGTTAGGCCCGCCTGGGCACACGGCTACGCCGTCTAGCAGACCACCTGCTGGAACAACGCTGGATCAGCATGTCGGAAGGACGACTACTGATCACAGTCGTGGGCGACCTCGTGGCCTATTCGATCGATGCAGCGACGAGGTCGGATGGGTCGTCCTCCAGCCGCCGAGCGGACGTCAGGTAGATGTCCGTGGTCGAGGACTGAGCGTGATCCAGCGCCTCCTGGATCTTCTTCACGCTGACGCCCGCCTCCTCGGCGAGCGTCGCGAACGTGTGCCGCAGCTTGTGCGGGTGCAGCCCCTCGATCCCGGCCTGACGACCGACGCGCCGGACCAGCTCGTACACGTCCTTGCGGTCGAGCCGCCGCCCCGTGGCGGACGCGAACAGCGGGCCGGTCAGCTCCGCCACCGCCACCCCGGCCCGCCCCGCGCGGTCAGCCAGGTACACGTCGATCGCGTGCGCCGCCGCCGGCGGGACCTTGCGCGTCTTCGGCTTGTCGCCCTTGCCGACGATGCGCAAAGTGCGGTGACCGCGCTCGTACCCGAGGTCGTCGATCTGGGCGGCCAGGGCCTCGGTCTCCCGGATGCCGGTCTGCAGGAGCAGCCGGATCAGCGCCGCGGTGCGCAGGCGTTCCCGGCCGTGGTCGTGGTCGGCCGCATGGAGCACGTCGCGGGCGTCGGCGCCGGTGAGACCGACCGTCTCGGAGTGCTGCCGGTTGACCTTCGGGCGCTTCACCCTGTCGAACGGGTTGAAGTCGGCCGCCTCCTCCTCGACCAGGTAGCGGTACCAGGACGACACGGTGGCCAGCCGCCGCGCGAGCGTCTTCGCTGGCAGGGGCTTGTGGGCTTGCAGGTCGAGCCACCGCTTGTAGACGTCGCCGTGCGGGCGTCGTACCTCGGCGATGTCGAGGTCGTGTTCGGTGAGGAAGTCGAACCACATCTCGATGTCGCGCCTGTAGGCGGCGCGGGTGTTCGCGGAGTTGTAGCTGAGGAGCCACGCCTTCGACAGGTCCTGGACGTACCCGAGCAGCTTGGGCGGGAACGCCACCTCGCCGCTGTGCCGCGGGGCCAGCTCGGCCGTCACGGCGCGTCTCCGAAGAAGTCTTCGGGGCGGTAATCGGCAACGATCACTCCCCTGTGCCGGATCTGCACAGCCTCGACCTGAACGTCGACGCGCATGAGATGTGACTTGGCCAAGAGTTCGGCAGGCCGGCGCATGGGCAAGGCGCAGACGATGGTCCAATCCCGCGTGCCGTCCTGGCATTTTACCAGGACGGCAACCTCATGGAGGTCGTCGCGAGATGCAGGTGTTTCAAGAGTGGGAGGCCGAAGAGACGCATCTGCCTGTGGGGGTAGACCGTGAGGGTCGCTCATGATCAGTTGCTCTCTCGCGGGTATGCAACAGCGATCATGCTATACCCCCATAACGTGGATTATGAGGGGTCGAGAGGAATCATGAAGACACACCCCGACCACACAGCACCATCCGCAAGATCCCGGATCCCGGCTTCGATACGTGCGCATGCCGGACGGTGTTTGATCACAGCAAGCCCCGTTCCTTAGCAAGCAAGGCCGTCTGAAACCGAGTCCTGGCACCGAGCCGCTGCATTACATTCGCCACGGCGCCTCGATAGGTCCTCTAACTGACACCCAGCGCCTCACCCGACCTGACAGAGAATCGCAGGTCAGCGACAGATCGTTACCGGTCAAAGCTCCAACCGGTAACCTGCTGAGCTGCTGCAGAGCGGTCAGTCGCCGCCGTCGCCCCCATCGCCACCGAAGCCTTCGCCGCCCCGGCCCCCGCTGTATCCGGCGCCCCCCTCGGCCTGGCGGGACTTCCTCACAAGGTTGTCGATCTCCCGCGCGCGCTTCCGTTGGACCCGCCTCGCGTACCTGTTGGCGCTGCGGGTGCTGCCGACCGAGCTACCGCCGGAGCCACTGCCTGAGCCACTGCCTGAGCCGTCCATCGCCCAGATGACCAGACCGATCAACAGCAGTACCGCTAGAACTTCCACGGTCCACCTCCTCCAGCCACCAAGTCGGCGGCCTTGCACTGAGCTGGTATCCGCATCATCACACAGGCGTGCCTAGTACAGGGTTGGATCGCTCTCCACGGGGCGAACCCGCCGTAGGTTCGTTGCGGGGCGCGCAAGCCTCGCTGCTGCTGGTGAAGACCCCAACTCCTGGCCCAGCCGCCCCAGCTCGTCTGCAGCAGCACGCCGCTCCACATCATCCCGGCGCCGGAACTCCTCGACATCCGCCCGCGCCACCCGCCATTCACCGTCATCCACCCGCGCAGGGATCACGCCCTCCTCCAACAGCGTCACCGCGAACGCCGGCGACACGTCCAACATGTCCGCCGCCTGCTGCACCGACAGCTCTCCACGCACATCCGCCACCACAACACCCCCTCCCCTGCAGCGTCTTCCAAGACACGAGACAAACGCAACCACCCCCACCTGCCCCACGAAACGTGGCAGACTGGATGGCGCAGCACCAAATACCAAGGGCCAACGCCGTCCCTTCCAGAACCTGGAAGGGACCAGCATGCCCTCCGCTGTTCAGGCCACCCGCGAAGCCATCGACCAGCTCATGCTGCTCATCATCGCCATCGGCGGCCTCATCGCACTCGCCCTCGTCATCACCCACCTGACGATCGGCACCTACCGCGCCCTCTTCCCCACCGGCCGCGCACCCCGATTGCAGCGCCGCGCCCGCACCGCACGCTCCACCTGCAACAACCGATCAACACGCACCACCCGCCGGCCCGACGCATCCAACCGCGTCGTCACCCGCCCAGCCGCGTCCGGCCCAAACCACCCCTCCCCCACCCACCGCCGAGCCGATCCCACCGACACCCCACACCGCGCAGCCGCACCCACAAGATCCACCCACACACCACCAGCATGAACCAAAACCCGACACCAACTCCAGGCGGGGGGTGGGGGGTGGGGGGCTCGCCGACACGCGAAAGCCGCGCGGCCAAGGACCGCGCGGCTTCCGGTTTGGCACAGCTGGTCGGCGTAGCGCTTCACGCGTTGGATGGCGCGCTGCTGCGCGATCCCCTCGCGGCGGACAGCGAAGCGAGACAGTGTGCCGACAACTCCGGCCATCTCCGATGGCGGCGTCTCGTGGTTCTCGCACATGCGGATGAAGCCGGTGAACTCGTGCACCGAGCGCGAGGGGCGCGTGACTTTCGCGTCTCTCAACTTGACGTACCGATCCCACAGCTCAGCCTCGATGAGCGGTTGGTGCCCCGGGCCGGAACACCTTCTGCTGGCAGCGGGCCGCTCTGCGACATCTGCACTCGGGATCATGGATGCGGAGCAGACCGGCAGCGAACCCCTGATCCATGACCTGGCGAAGAGTCTCGGCGCTCCACGGCAGACCACCCTCGGTGGTGTACCCATCCCGGTTGAGCCTGCGGGCCAGGTAGGCGAAATTCTGATCCGCCATATATGTCTGGTATCAGCCAGCTAATGCCTCTGCCGCTCCGGAGCCGATGTCGGGTACGTAGCGTTCTTCGCCATCGGCGGGGTTTCGCAGCGTGCGCTTCGGATCCAGCGGATGAGGCTGCCGGCCTCGGCGCACGTACCCGAAGTACTGAGCGCCGAACGGCGGCAGGCCGCGGGCGAGGCGGTTGTGGTACGCCTCAGCCCACTGCTCACCAGATCGGTCGCTCTCGAACGCGGCCAACTCCATCAGCATGCCGCGGGTCAGTTTCCCAACCGCAGTGCTGGCGTCCACCTCTTCGGTCGCCGACACCAGCTCGCCACCGGCGGATCGCCTTGGCCAACCCCGATTCGACGTGGGAGACGGCCTCCATGATTGTCCGTTGGAAGCTCCTGCCGGACACGTCCAGGTCTTCAATTCAGCCGCCGTCCGGCCATGCGCCCGGCGGGATGCAGTAGCCCCGCCGGGCGGCTAATGCCTCAATGGCGTCACGCCGGATGGCTGGCGAGATCTTTTCCTCCAGCATCATCGACACTCTCACGTAGCCGATGGCCGGAATGAGTCGGGCGCGGTCCTCGATCGCGCTTCCGAGTTATAGCAACATAGAGGGTAGGCACGCGCAGCCTTGTGGCAACCGTAATAGCGATGTGATTCGGCGGCGTGCTGTGCCGCTCCGCCCGAACGTCCTGTGTATGAATGTGTCGATTGTGTGAGATAATCACAGGGTGACGACGCGCGCTCAAGCACTCGCCGCCGCCGGCCGCACGCTCGCCCAGGCGCGGGCTCGCCGCGACGCCCTCTCCCCCGAAGAGGCCGCGCACGCTGCCTTCACACCGGGCGGACTGTCGATCGAGGAGCTCGCCACCCTGATCCGCAAGCAGAGGGCCCTCGCCATCGTTGAGGCTTCTGCGGCTTGAGGCACTGGCTCACAACGACCCCCGCCCTTTACAAAGTAGATCAACTTATCGGTCTCTTCTGCCACCTCGGCCTGACCAACGCTCGCGACTCCCGATCGCGCCTGCCGACCATCACCGTGACCACCTCTGGATGTAGCCAAGGGGGCCACCACGCCGGTTCTGGTCCGCTCGCTCGCACGCCTCACGGCGAGCACGCTGCCCGGCGAGCAGTGCGGCATGCTCGGCACTCCGCCGCTGAACCGGCCACCGGGCGACGAGCTGCCCGTCCCCGGAGATCCACGCCGACAGGCGGTGCTGCACCCATCCCGGCACCGAGCGCGGGGCATGGGTGTGAATCCATGCGCTGCCGTCCGGCCGGTGGTCGAGGGCGTGCCGGATGTCGCTGATGGTCGCGCCGAGGTCGAACGCGCCCCGCAGCACGCTACGAAGGTGACTGGCCGACAGCTTCCGGAACAGGGGAATCTCCGCGATCAGCCGCTCACATGCTGCGAGCCGGTCTCTTCTAGTGACCGGCGTGACGGTCGCGGGCCACGAGCTGGCCGGTGTCGCTGGCGCGGCCGGTCGTCTCGCGCGCGCGTTACGGGGAGTCTCCTCACCTACAGAAGAGAGTGGGGGGTTGGGGGTGAAAGATCTTTCCACAGGGTCGTGAGCTGCGGAAACGTCGGGCACCGTCTCCGGGTGCGGGCGGGTCAGCACGGTTGCGCACGGCCAGGGAAGGTCTGCCTGGCTCTCCACGGTCGCGCTCGGAGGCGGTGTCTCCTCGCCGTCCTCGGCCTCGAGGATCGCCTCCGGGATGATGAGGAGGTACTGCGCGGCTTCGTTGCCGCGGCCGTCGTCATCCAGGCCGCCCCGCGTTCCTTTCCGGTAGCGGACGGTCGTGCCGGGCACAGCGCGGGCCAGCAGGCCGGCGTCGATGAACCACGTGTACAGCTTGGCGATGGTCCGCTGCGACAGGCCGAGCTCGGCGGCCAGGTGCTGCCAGGTGGCTCCCTTCTTCGGAGCGGTCAGCATCGCCCATGTGGAGCGGCGCATGACCTGCCAGGCGAACCGCAGCGCGTTGCGTGTCCAGTCGGCGCGTCGGTTCGCCTCCTGCACGATGTAGTGGACAGCGTCGTGCCAGAGAGGGTGGGCAGGCGCGACGATGTGCCCGGCGGGGACGAGCGGTGCCACTCCCCCGTCCATCGCGTCGGTGGGGGCTGGCGAGGGCGCGGCTGCCTCGTACGCCGCGGATTCGGTTTCCGGGCATGCCGAGATGGCCGCTTGGCGGCGTGCTATGGTCGGCTCCAAGCGTCACGGTTTGGCGCGCGAAAGGCCCCCTCAACGGCTCGGGCCGCCGCGTGAGAGCACCGTCAGACGCGATGTGATGTTGTGGAGGCCGGAACGGCGACTCGGCTGCTCAGCTCGATGAGGTTGACCGCCTGGAGCTGAGCGATCTGGTCGCGGGTCTCGACCTCGGGAAGGCCGCGCACTGCGCGGCTCTTCTCATTTCCGGGCAGACTCCCCCCGCCGGGCGGGCGGCCAGGCATGAGGACGGCAACGGGCCGGGGCGGGCCTCTTCGGCGCGCGGACGTATCGCGTACTTCTCGCGACCTCGCGCACCAACACCCCCCGACAGCACCCGAGCATTCGACGGGCCGGACGGTCCGTCAACGACGCACACTAGCGCTCCAAAACGACACATACCACCCGCAACTCACACAGCCCACACAATCGTCCGCAGTGGACCGTGAGCGCGTCACCGGCCCACGGGCCCACTTCACCCTCCTGCATGCGTCAGCGACGCGCACAGGCCCGTACAAGCAGCACGACGGGCATGCAGAGCACGCGCGATCATCCCGAGCACACGACCCCCGGCATGAGCGCCGCCGCGATCAGCAACCAGGGTTAGCCAGCTCAACAGCTCAATCTGTTCACAGCGGCGTAATGCTCCTCGATGGCCGCAGTTGGCGAGGCATTCTGATGACATGCCATTACCGCGCCTTCGCCGCACTCCTAAGGCTCTCCGATCGACCCGCTGGCGGGAGCCGCGAAATGGGCGCCCCGTGCAGCTGCTGCCTATCAGCGCGGCCATCACCCTGACGGTCGTACTGGCGGGCGCAGCAGCGGTTGGCCTGGTCGCCGTGGCACTCGCCCAACTCGCCACGGTTAATCTGGCGAACATACGGCCGACCGCGACGGAGATTCTGGAGATCGTCAAGATCTCCCTAGCCGTAGTCGCCGGCATCGGCGGAGTGGTCGCCCTTGTCGTGGCCTACCGAAGGCAACGCATCACCGAAGCCGGGGAGAGCCGCGAGCAGGCCAAGCTGTTTAACGAGCGCTTCGCCACTGCCAGCGGCCGCCTCGGTGACGACTCGCCAGCGGTCCGCCTGGCCTGCATACACGCCTTGGCCGCTCTGGCTGACGATTGGGAAGGGGGCAGGCAGATGTGCATCGACGTGCTGTGCGCCTATCTACGCATGCCCTCAGCCCCTGAACCAGAGGCGAGTCCCGAATCCGCAACGCATCTCGCCTGGCGCGCCATGCGTGAGGTCCGCTTGACCATCTGGCGTCTGATTGCTGCTCACCTCAAGGTCGACGCTCCCACTCCCTGGCACGGCGCCGACCTCGACTTCACCGGTGTCACCATCGATCACAACATCAACTTCGCCAGCACCGTCTTCCCTTCTGGCGTCGTCCGGTTCAGTGGGGCGAAGTTCTTGGGGGGCAGGGTCCGCTTCGACAAAGCAAGATTCTCTGGCGGCTCGGTTCTATTTGGCGGGGCGGAGTTCTCTGGCGGCGAGTTCTTGATCTACCAAGCGATTTTCTCCGGTCACGTCTCCTTCACCCGGACCAAATTCTCGGGCAGCACCGTCCAGTTCGGCCGGGCGGTGTTCTCCGGCGGTTGGGTCGAGTTCGATGAGGCGGAATTCGCTGACGGACACGTCGGCTTCAGCGGGGCAGAGTTCTCCGGCAGCACCGTCCAGTTCCGGAGAGCGAAGTTCTCCGGCGGGACGGTTAAGTTCGATGGGGCAAAATTCGACGGTGGGACCGTCTACCTCGATCAGGTAGCAGATTGGTCGCATCCTCCGGCCGGCCTGCCAACAAAGAACGTTCCTGGCCTGGTGCTTTGTCCATCTGCATCGCCAGCCGCGGTACAGGAACCTGATCAAGCCGACGACAGCGGCCCTGATGCCCAGATTCGTTCATCCTGATGTGAGCGTGGGTGCGCTACCGAATATGGGAGCCGCCAGAGCAACCGAGCGGGTCACCGCGTCGGCGGGCGCTGTCGCAGCCGTTGGCACCTTCACGGCCGCACGTGGTTCTCTGATGGCCGTCGCTGAACAACTTTGATCGCACTGTGATCCCGGTGACCCCAATAGGCATGATCAAAGGACCTTTCGGGTCTCCTCGCCGGAGAGGTTCCGGCCCGCGTGCGCATCGTTGGCCAGGCGGATATGAAGTGGGAGACGGCGCTGAGCCTGCATCCAATGCAGCGGCCGACGGCACGAGACCGCGGCTGAACAACTGCACCGGAGCACCACTGGCAGCGAGAACGCCCAGAAGATGCGATGATGGAGATCGCCACTGGTTGTCTCCGTCAAGCGCGGCTGGTCCTGTGGTTGCTCTGTTTCGGGAGCGATTGAGACGGCCTCCGGGCGCGGGGTAGGCGCAGCCATCCGGAGGCCGTCGTCTCCATCGGCGGATACTCGAGCAAGAGGCGTACAGCAAGTTGACGATGGAACGGCCCGCTGCCCCCATCAGGGGCAGCGGGCCGTTGAGCCGATCAAGAGCCTCTACCGGTGGGCGACTGTTTCAATCGGCCAAACCGTCAACATGTAGGACTCGCTTGGCTCTCGCGTGCCAACACCCTCTTGCAGCTTCATGCGTCGGCCGTAGACACGAACCCCGTAGCGGCCAGCCCCTTGAAACGTGATGTTCGGCTGCGCCTCGATGTCCACCGCCTCACGTATCTGCATGACACCTGTGGTGGTGACCAGCTCAACGTCTTCGTACCGTTCCCAGCTGCTTGCTGACATGGTCGGCGAGGCGAGGCTCCAGTTGATGCGAAGACCTACTACGCCACTCTCCATCTGCGTCCAGATCGCCAGAGCATCCTCGGCTACTCCGGCCATTGCGCCACCTGTCGGCCGGGGGGTGGCCACATCTTGGAAGGGGTTGGCGATCATAAAGTGATGGTCGCGCACACGTACCCTGGATCTGACTAGGTGGGGCACCTCGATCCTCGACGTGTTACCACTCGCGAGACGTCCCGTATCGTTCTCGGGCCGCATGTTCTCCCGCGACCAATGCGCCATCCGCTCGGAGAGCGTCTCTTCGCTATTCTCAGAACCATGAGGTGTCGCTGGCATAGCCCGTCAGTCTATCTCACACCTACGCTAGATGGTGACCACTTGCACGTGGAAGGCTTCTTTGTCGAGAATGCGATAGAGCTGATAGAACTCCTGGAGCTGCTGCCCGCCATCATGGTTCTGCTGCTCGTTGATGAGCCGCGAACTGGCGTCGAAACCACTCGTATAGCTACCCTGATAGGTTGAGGCGAAGGGATACTCGTCACACTGCTGACCCGACGGTCGCGGGCTCGGCTGATTTGCACATGACATTGTGCGATTTTCGTCGATGTCATCCTGGTTCGTTAGGCGGGTCAGGGGGAGACCTCCGGGCATTCCGACCGGCCAGTTTGTCGCTTGGGCATCAGCGATGTGATCTGCGTACTCAGGAAGAATGCTGCGAGGGACGCGCAAGGTAGGACGGAACTCCGGGAAGATGCAGCCGTAGTAGGCGTTTGTTCCTGGCGACCGATAGTCACATCGGATATCCCGATCGAGGGAGCGGTTATACGTTGTGTTCATGGGGATCGTGCCCGGCAAGATCCAAGTCATTTCAACATCAAGACTTGGCTTGTTCCTACCCCCGATCGTGCTTATGGTCGAGTGCCAGATGTGGTATGTGCGCAGCCAGGTGCTACTGGGAACGAGCCTTGGTCCGACGTTTACGGTCTCTAACGCACATTGCCCGGTGCACATTCCTACACCTTGATAGGTAAGTCCAGCCCAAAGATCTCTGAACTGGCCTGCCGTTGATGCGACATTCGCCCACTGGTCCCAGCTAAACTTGTTGTTGTTGTGGTTGGTCCGAACGAGATCCCACGTCTCGACATCGGCAGTGCCGATAATCTTTCCATCCTGTATGAGGGCGAATGTTTCGATGCCGTTACGACACGAGAGCACTCGGTTATAATCCCAATCAGCGTTCGCGCACCAATCGGGAATCTCGTCCGGTCGGGGTAGCTGAGCTTGAATAGTGGGATCGCCATCAGTGAGGGAATGGCGCCCCTTTAGAACGCAGAGAGCCATTTCGCCAGCGGCGATATCGGTTCGTGCCTTGACAGCGTCGCAGTTCTGTTCAGATGTTTCCTTGGGCGTCTTATTGCCCGAAAGGCCTCGTTCGGTGCGGGCAGGGTTCTCGCTCCACACGAAGGTATCTTGAGGATCTTTGGTAGGTTGTGGCATGGGGCTTGGCGTAGCGAATGCAGCCGACGCAGGTAAGCCACACAGCAAGGCCGATGCCATTGCGATGACTGCGCTTACATGGCGGGTTCGTGACTTCATACTCCACCCTTCGGGGGCCCAAATCGCGTCGAAAGCATCACATACCTATCGTGATGAGTTCAAGATCTTGACTTGTGTCAGAATGTTGGCTAGTCCAGCTTGTCAAGTCTTCTGACCAGGGAGAATAACTGCGAGTTAGTCGATGTAGCAGCCATACCTGCCGGCTCCTCCGCAGACGGAGAAGCAAAGGGGCCTACAATCCCTATGCAGCTCATCCTTGGTGAGGCACCTATCCCACGCCAGCTTGGTCGGTTGAGGCCAAAGTTCGGGGACGTCCCACAGAGGAGATCGCCCGCGTCGCCTTGGTCGCGGCCGAGCGGCGCGCTGAGATCGACACCTTCCTGGATCGGCTGGACAGGGTGCGCCACGAGCTGCCCCCTCTTGCAGCTACGTCAAGTGGGACAGCGAGGGCAAGGGCCTCACCTTCGCCGACCTGCTCAATCTCACACACTCGGGCGACCGCAAGGGCTCCAGCCAGGCAGGCCGCTTCCAGGGCCCCTGGCAGCACGACCTGTTCGGCTACATCGTCAAGAAGCCGCATGACAAGGCGGCCCCTATTCCTGAGACGCTCGGCCTGCTCACCCGCCGCCAGGCGCTGCTCGCACTCCCGCTCGGCGAGCGCCGCCAGGTCCTCGATGACCCCGAGCTGCTGCGCCGCGCCGGCATCACCTGGGAGGCCCTGGCCGGGTGGCTGCAGGGCCCGATGGACGCGGCCGCGTGGGAGGCCATAATCCCGTCTATGGGCATGATGGCCTGCCTCGCCGAAGGCACCCCCATATGGCTTCCCAATGGCACCACTGCGCCCATCGAGGAAGTTGTGGCGAACCGACTCCCAGTCCTGAGCTATGACACAGCGTGGGACGCACGCCCAGTCAAGTACGGCCCGAACCAACCACCTAGGAAGCGCAGCGTCGGGAACCTCGTCCCCACAACCCCAGTCGCCTGGCTCGACAACGGCATCCGCCCTGTGGTGGCAATCCGCTTCGTCTCTGGCAGGATCATCGAGGCTACCTACGATCATCGGTGGATTGTCCGGCGCAAAAATGGACGCCAGGCATGGGAATGGAAGACAACCGCCGACCTCAAGGTGGGAGACCACATCCCCATCCCATTGACCGCGTCCCACTTCGGGGACAAAGGCGATACTTGGGACGGTTACTTCGTCGGTGCCATGCTTGGCGACGGCGGGATGACCGGGACCACGCCGGAATTCCACGGAGATCCCGACGACGGTGCAGTCGCGTTCGTCCGCGAATACACGGCCAAGCTCGGATGTATCGTCACCGAGATCCCCATGCCCGGTTGCGTACGACTCCGTCTGACCGACCCGCGCCACAAGCGCAACGCGATGATCGACGTCCTGCGCGACTACGGCGTGTGGGGCAAGCGTGTCGAGGTCAAGGCGTTGCCCAACGAACCGTTTAGCCGTGAGTTCTGGATCGGCGCTCTGTCTGGCCTCATCGACACTGACGGCTGCGTCCGTGAGAGGCGGAACCCCAAGGGCACTCTGCATGGCTCTGTAGAGTTCGGCGTCGTGTCGCGCAGGCTTGCTGAGCAGGTCGCTGACGCCATGCTTCGTCTGGGTGTACCCAGCGTCATACGGGAGCATGCAGTACGGGCCCAAGGCAAGGGCGAGATCATCAGTCGTTTCCCCCTCCATGTCGTCGAGGTCAACCGGGGGCCCGCCCTGGTGCGTCTGGCCGAGCTGCTTGACTTGCGCGTCGAGCATAAGGCGGCAAAGCTGCAGTCTCTCGCCGAGAGACTGGGACACATCCAGCCCGCTGCCAGCGAGATGCACGGCTATGACCCAGCCGTCGCGATCGACCGCGTGGTGGCGATTGAGAGCGTAGGCGACAAGCCCACGTACTGCGTGACCGTCGAACCATCGAATCTGTTCGTCGCCAACGGCGTGGTCACTGGTAACTGCCTTCGGAACTTGCGGAATTTCGATGAGGCGGGCGTGAGCGACGTCGTGGCCGCCACCGTGGCGGCGCGGATGACCGACCCGAAGGAGGTCCGCCGGTCCCGACAGTTCCCCTTCCGGTTCCTGGCCGCATACAAGCACGCCCCGTCCCTGCGCTGGAGCTACCCCCTGGAGCAGGCGCTCGCCCACTCCCTGGCCAACGTGCCCGCCCTGGCCGGGCGCACCCTGATCCTGGTCGACCGCAGCGGCAGCATGTTCGACCGGATCTCGGAGAAGTCCCAGCTGAACCGCGCCGGCAGCGCCGCGGTGTTCGGTGCTGCGGTCGCGCTGCGCGCCGAGAACGCCGACCTGGTGCAGTTCGGCACCAACTCCCAGCCGATCTCCTACCGGCGCGGCGAGTCGGTGCTGAAGGTCTCGGAGCGATTCGGTGATCTCGGCGGCACCAACACCGCCCACGCCGTCCGAAGGCACTTCCGCTCGACCGTCGACGCTCACGACCGGGTGATCATCATCACCGATGAGCAGACCAGCGGCGGCTACTACGGCAGCGACCCGACCGAGCAGATTCCGGCCCGGGTGCCGGTCTACACGTGGAACCTCGCGGGCCACAAGCACGGCCACGCTCCGTCCGGCGTCGGCACCCGGCACACCTTCGGCGGCCTGTCCGACGTAGCCTTCAAGCTGATCCCGATCCTCGAAGCCCGCCACTCGGCCGGCTGGCCCTTCTAAGAGAGCGGATAAAAACGGGGTCAAGCTCTAGCCCGTCCAGCCAGCGCAAGCTAGGTTGGGAGGCAGGAGGCAACTCCGACCTTGCCTTAGGCCCCGCCAGTGCGCGGGGCCTTCGTGCTTTCATGTCACGCGTACAGCTCGTGCACGATCCGCTTTCTGACGCGTTCCCACAGGTTTTCGTTGGCCCTCTTGGCCCGGTCGTCTTTGTCGGCGCCGCTGTGGATTCGGTGGTGCAGAAAGGCGATCAGGTCAGCTGCCTGAATGAGTCGGCTGGCGTGGGAGGGCGCGAAGTGAAGCGTGTCAACGATGCGCTCCAGCTTTCGATCGCGCCACCCGCCTGTGCCGTTGGTCTGGTACTCCTTCAGGTCCTTGCGGTACTCGCCTTGCTGACCGCACTCGTCGGCGATGATGAGCGCGTACTCGTCACGCTCTTGGGCGTGATCGTGAATGCGCTCAAGCAGGCGAGACAGCACCACTTGATGTGGTGGCCATGGGTCGACGTACCGGGCGCGATGTCGGTTGCAGTCCAGCCCTCGAAGGATGATGGCGACGTCATGCTCGGCGATCGCCTTGAAGGCGTCGTTATAGACACCGATCCGCGCCCGAACCATCCCATGCAAGGGTTCCCAGTCCTTTTTGCCGTGAAGCAGGTCCGTGCCGTGCAGCTCGGCATCTTCTTTGATGCGCCCGTATGAGTCCCTTGCACTGGAAACGACCTCGTCCAGAGCGTGGCTCAGGGGGATGGCCTGGTCCTCGGGGACCAGGAGGGCCGCCATGTAGTAGCGGTCCGACGAGTAGCTCTCGTCCACGTAGCTCAGGAGCACGTGCATAGCGTGGCAGATTCGAGGTGCAGTGTCGCGCCGATCAAAAGGGATAAGACGTGGCATGCCGATACTTATCGGCGACGTTACGGTGAAGTTTTATCTGACACGAGCCTTGCGCTTTAACTGTCTGTGACTGATTATGTGCTCTCCGCAATGACAGCCTTCGCGCTAAAGCGCTAAAGTGGAACGGTGGTGCGCACCAACATCTTCCGCCCTCAGGGTGACGGCTGGGTTCTGAACGGCTGGTTCGATCCCGACCTGGCAGATCGCTTCGATGAAGCCACCCGCCTCGTTGGCCTTGACTGCGTCAGCGTGCTCACCGCCGACCCAGCCCAGCACCAGACCCTCTACCGCACGCCGGAGAACAGATGGGTGCTCCACCGCTGGTCCCAGTGGGAGGGCGACGCCGACACCTATGAGTACGTGGATGCCGCCCAGGCCCGTATCTGGCTGCTCACCTGCCACCATGACGCCACCGTCGAAGAACACTTCGGCACCCTGCCGGACGAGGCCGGCCCGGACCTCTGATCCGCTCAGTCGCGCACCTCGAATGTCCCGATTCCTCAGGCGAGCCAATGACCGCCGAAGGCAGAATGGTCGCGTCGTGTGAGCGTGCCCGACGGTTTTGGCCTTGCTTGATCAATCAAGCATGTTCCGTTGGGCAGGTTCGAGGTAGGGCTAGTGGGCACCTCTGGCTCGCGACGCCGAGCGGGAGCACCGAGGACGACCCGATCGGTAGCTTCACCATCCAAGGGGGTGCAGGGCGTGCACCCATCCGCATTCGTGAGAAGGGAGAACAGGATGACGTCTAACCAGATCGCCATCCAGTTCGCCGCGTAGACCAAGGATGACCAGCCTCTGGAACACGCTCCAGACGGCTGGTCCCTGGGGAATCGTGGCCTTGGCGCTCGTGGTCGGAGCCATCCTCCTCGGAGTGCGTTCGATGAGTAATCGCGCACTGAAGGCACCCGACATCAACGAGTTCGAGGCGACGGTCAGTCCACGTGGTCTTCGCGTCCGGTGGAGCAAAACGACGACGCAGGCGGACGAGGGCATTGCCCTTCCGCCCCCACGGCCAGCAGGCCCATCTGCTGCCACTTCCGACGAGAACGGGGGTGGCACCACGAAGACGTGACGTGAACAGACAGCAGCGCCCCGCCTCCCTTCGGTGGCGGGGCGCTGCTGTGTCTTCACTGGGCGGCACGGGGCTGTAACTGCGGCGGCAGTGGCTGCACCCAAGCAGCAATCACTACTCTTCGTATTCACGCAACTTCGCAGAGTAGTTGGAGGATCATGCCTCACCCCTTGCGGCGTCCCGTACTTGCCATCGCCATCCTGGCCGGCCTGCTCACCGCACCCGGACTTGCCAATGCAGATGCGCACCGCATCCACCATGCCGCACCTCCGCCCCTGCTCCGAACCGCCGTTGACGACCTGACAGTCGCCGCAGAATCTCGGGAAGGCTACAAGCGGACCAGCTTCAAGCACTGGGTCGATGCCGACAAAAACGGATGCTCGGCGCGATATGAGGTGCTCATCTCCGAGGCCATCGACCCGCCCTCGGTCGGTCCGAGCTGCGCGCTGAGTGGAGGTGTGTGGTATTCGTACTATGACGACCAAATAGTGACAGAAGCGGGCAAACTGGACGTCGACCATCTCGTGCCCTTGGCGGAAGCCTGGGATTCCGGCGCCTCGACATGGGACGCCCAACGACGGGAAGAGTACGCCAACTACTTGGAGCGGCCGGAGCATCTGGTCGCCGTCACGGCGCGGAGCAACAGGCAGAAAGCAGACAAGGACCCGGCGGCATGGATGCCCATTGAGCAGGTCCGCTGCCGGTACATCACCGAATGGGTGGCGGTTAAGCGCCACTGGCAGCTCAGCGTGGACACCGACGAGAAGGCCAAGCTCGCCGAAGTCGCTCAGGGCTGCCCGAACGCCCCACTGCCTCAAGCGTCCTGATTCGTATGCTGGAGCAGCCCGTCACCCCGCGAGGGCGACGGGCTCCTCGATTGTGGCGGACATGACACCTATTTCCTCAACTAGCTGGAACTCTAACTAGCCCCTAGTTAGAGTTCCAGCATGGGTAAGCAGCCCCGCATGACCATCCCCACCCAACTCGTCCTCCGTGCTCTCCTCGAAGACCCCTTGCGCGAGATGTACGGTCTGGAGATCTGCCAAGCCGCTGGCCTTGCGCCCGGCACGATCCACCCCATCCTGGCCCGATTCGAGGGCATCGGCTGGCTGGAGTCCCGCTTCGAGGACGTGGACCCGCGCGAGGTAGGTAGACCGCGCCGCCGCTACTACTGGCTCACCCCGAACGGTGCCGAACAGGCCCGCACCGCTCTAGCTCGGTCGCAAGTCAAGGTGACGCTCTTGCTTGGCCTGCACAGAAGTCCAGCCAGAGGAGCCACGTGACTACCCACGCGACATTCCCGAACAGTCCAGCGGAAACGGATACTGTCGAGTTCCTGCTCAGCGAAGTTCGGCTTCTTGTCCGCAACCTTCGGTATGTTCGCATGGTTGCTCAAAATATGGCGTGTGGTCGCGGCCACCGCCGTCGTGCTCAAGCCATCGCTCATATCCTGGAACGCAGTATCTCGAACTTCGAGCTTCATATCATTACTTTAAATCTCGACTCCATGTTGGGCATTGAAAGAAACGTCGATCACAATTGCGCTAAAGCGCTCTCCGTCGCACTTGGCGGCGCTCTTGGCCACGCTCGCTCACTGACTCAAATCAGCGCCGGGGACCATGACCTCTTCCGCGAACTCGTCGAAGATCTTTTCGAAACTCTGCGAGACGTGGACATGACCGCCCGGGCGGTCATCACGGACTTGGAAAGGTTTAGGGCACCCGGAATTACTGTGGCGAATCCTGGCAATAAGCCTTTCGCTCCAGCATCACACTCTGCTCGGCTATTGATCAATATCGAAATCCGACTTCTTCCTGCAGCATATCGCAAGCGCTATGCCGAGGAGCTTCTTAGTGAGCTACACGATCTCACGCAAGCAAAGGTCAATTTACTGTCTCAGCTGCTGTACGTTTTCCGGCAGCTGAGACAGGTGTGGCAACTCCGGGCGGCGCTGCAAGCTCCAGGTCAGGCTCGGTTTCACCGCCTGTACCGGGCAGCGTGCTGGATTCTCGCCTCGGACTGGCGTACTTGGGTGCTGCTCGGCCCCCTGATGGCCTTTGCCATCGTCAACGTGTTCCTCCAGCAAGGCTGGGGCTCGGCGTTCTTCACCATTCCCACCGTCGTGGCCTTCTATGCGGGCGTCGAATGGCTCCGGAGCCGCTGGGATGTGAAGGTGAAAGCCCGCAGGCGTCGCCGCAACACCACCGAGTAGGCGCATGGGCGACGCCGCCGTCCCCACGCGCTGGCCAAACGCGAACGCGGAAAAGCGCCCGTCACCTATCGGGTGACGGGCGCTTTTCGCGTAGCTGCTATCGCTGATCCGGCGGCAGGTCGGGCCGGGGAGTGTGCTTGGTCTTGTAGCCGGACACGTACGTGATCAGGCCCGGCAGCAGCGGGATCGCGAGCGACTCCAGCCAGTCGGGCAGCCAGGCGATGAGGTCGAGGTCGGTGTTGACGGTCTGCAGGACGGTCAGGACCGTCAGAAGGCCGAGATAGGAGCCGGCCGTGGCGGCGGTGACCTTCCGCTCGACCGGCTTGCCATAGCTGATGGGTTCTCCATGCATGGTTCCTCCAAGGGGGTTAGACATGCGACCGGCCCACCCAGATGAGCAGGCCAAGCGAGATCAACGTGCTTCGTTGTGCTTCGTTCAGCAGGGCCTCTGATGTCGCGTGCAAGGACGCGGCGGGGAGGATTCGATTCGATCGACGATCTAAGAGGCCACCCAGAAAGCACCTCCCAGGATCACTCAGCGCATGCTCAACTGATGGAGTGCAGACTGCGATCACGAGCCTCATCGCCATCGCCGGAACACTGCTCGGCGCTGCCGCCACCTATCTATTCCAGGGACGCGCGGCAAGGCAGGCACGATTAGAAGCCCGCGATGAGCGGCTCTGGCAGGAGCAGCTTGCCGCCTACAGTGCGTTCGCCGGCACCATCACCTCGTACCGATCGAGTCAAAGCGCTCGCTGGTATCGCAAGCGCGAGGATGCGAGCGGGGCGCCGTATATCAATGCTCGGACTGAGTCACTCAACGAGCGCACGAACGCCAAGGCGGCGTTGTTCAGGCTCCGACTGCTCAACCCGGACGTTGAGCTGAATCGGCTGGCCTCGGAGGCGTTGGAGGCCACGACTGCTATTCACCATGCCGTGGATGAAGCCGCGAGAGATCAGCAGGCAGAGCGTTCGCAGCTCGCACTCCTGGCCTTTGTCGAGGCCGCCTCGAACCAGGTTCGCGCCCGGACGTCGATGCATTCAACATCTGGGTCATCAGCCTCTGCAGGCTGACGTGGACACGCCTGTCCGAGGTTCAGCGGGATGAGTGTCGGCACACCGCTCACGCGGCCGGCGGCTTCCACGACCAGGTCAGATCCCAGGTCTCCTCATCGATGACGCCGGTCGGCTTCGCGCCGACCTTGTCCTGGTAGCTGGCACACACCGCCTTCGACTTGGGGCCGTAGATGCCGTCCACGTCGATGGTCCAGCCCCGCTTGCGGAGCTTGTACTGCCAGGTCTTGACGTCGTTGCCCTGCATGTACGGGTCGGCCAGCCGGATCACGCGGCCGGGCCAGAGCGGAATGCCGTCCTCGTACGTGATCTTGATGGGCTTCTCCAGCGGCTCATCCGGCCGTGGGGCGCCCCGCTTCGCCCACGCGTACAGGTCGTCCCCGGGGCACGAGGTGGAGTAGCCGTCGCGGTGGCCCTTGATCTCGTTCCCCGCGCCGCCCTCCTCGCGCAGGTACTCGATCGCGTCCCGCAGAGCGTGCAGCAGGGCGCTGTTCGGCTTCGTGAACCCGGAACTGCCGACCAGGCCGAGCACCGCGTAGTGGCCGGAATTGAGGCCGGGCCCGTTCGCGGCCGGCAGGTGGTGCACACCCCGGCCGATGAACGTATAGCCGTGTGGGCAGCAGATCAGGTTGTAGCCGATGTCGATGTACGTCTCGCCTCGGCCGCCGGACATGTGCATCTGCTGGATGTGGTGGACGTGCTGCACGCACAGCCGGTGCTTGGTCGGCCCGGCGATGTCGGCCGGGACTGGACCGCCGGTGTAGTGGATCTTCACGCCGCGCGGCGAGCTGATGCGGCTGTAGGGGCCTGACGGTGCGATCGCGTTCCAGGAGGCACGCGAAATCTTCTTCACGGGGTCACCTCTTCTCTGAGGGCTGGAGGTTGAGCCACTCGGCCACGGTGAGGCCGAGCGCGGCAGCGGGGACATGGATCGGGAGAACGGCGGGCACGAGCAGCACGCCGTCCTGGCACGGGAAGACCGTGCCGACGGGAGGGGAAGTCAAGGCCGCGGGTCAGCCTCGGGTGAGCTGGATGAGCGCGATCACCGTGCCCGCCACGGCGACCACGATGGTGACGACAGCGATGATCTGCCGGGTCCGCTCCGCGAGCTGGCCGCGCGTCACGGCCTCTCGCTCCAGCGCGTCGAGCCGGGCCTCCATCGCGACATGCCGGAGCTCAGCGGCGGCCTGATTCTGCTCCACGCGCTTGACCAGCTCGGCATGCCGGTCGTCCACCTGATCCAAGCGCTGCAGGATTAAAGCGGTAGACCCGTTCGTCCGCTCGAACCCCAGCTCGACCGCACCGCGCAGCTCCGCCAAGGCCAGCGCCAAATTAGGCGAATCCTCGCTCACGCGCTGCCCCCGGTCTCGGCGGCGCTGAGAAACGTCAGCGGCGGCTTCAACGCGAAGCTCGGCGGAACCGTCCGCACCGACGACTCCCTGCCCCATTCGATCGCCATGCGCTTGGCCTCCACCCTGATCGGGTCGATCCGGGCCTGGCTCGTGATCGGGTCCAGCGGGTCGGCCGAGGCCGCACGGGCGGCGCCCACGTACGTCAGCGCGCCCTGCCGATCGTGCAGCGGAGCTGCCTGCATGGTGAAGCGGTGCTGCTTGACCAGCCGGATCCGCTCCAGGTGCGCGGCCAGCCGGTCAGCGTCGGATACGCCAGGCGTCCAGCAGGTCGGCAGATCACGGGTGGCGTCCAAGATCGCGGCATGCGCCTTATCCGGCAGGCTCGGTGGGTCATCCGGGTACGGGATGCCCATCTCATGCAGCGCGACGTCCAGCAACGTCGCCATGTCCTCCGGGTCGATGCCGTAGGCGGCCGCCCGCCACTCGAACAGCGCGTGCGGCATCACCATCACGCCGACGCCGCCGGCGTCGTTCGTCATCCAGATCCCCCACATCGGCTCCGCGCCGGGCGCGCCGGGGTCGATCTCGACGGGCCCGCCCTCCTTACGTGATTCGATCGCGGCACGCGAGTAGCCGAGCTCGGCGTCCCACACCTGTATGACCTGCGGCATGCCGGTCCCTTCTCTCGTTGGTGTCGTGATCAATGCCGGTGGGCCCAGAAGTAGAAGGCGAACGACGTGCTGTTCGCGAGGTTCACCTGGAAACCACTGGTGTCGGACGCCGTGAGCGCCCACGCCTTCGGCACGTAGTTGTTGGTGAACGCCGACGGACCGCCCGAGCCGCCATCCCGCAGCGCGACGACCGGCCCCATGTTGGTGGCCATCGAGGTCGGCGAGCTGGGCGGCCCGTAACGGTAGATAGCCCAGTTCGGCGACGCAGCCCCGCCGACCGAGACGGACCCGGCGGCGAACGCATCGTAGGGCGAGGTCTCGTTGGCGTCCCACACCCGGCCCCTGATGTAGAACCGGCCTGTGCTGTTGAGGTAGATGAACGTGTCGAACGACGAGCTGCCGGTGGAGTACCCGAACATCGCGTAGCCCTCGGCCACGTCCAGGCCGCCGCCCTGGCGGTTGGAGAACGAGGCGTCCCTGATGCCGAGCCGCACCAGCCCCGCGGCCACCTGCAACTCGGCCCGCGCGGTGCCGCCGCTGTTGGTGCCGCTGGTGATGAACGTCGTCGTCTCGCCGGAGTACCAGCCATCCTCAGCGTAGATCCTGGTGTAGTTGTTGTTGCTCGCCGGGTAGAAGCGCAGGTCCAACGTGCTGGAGTCGAGCACGAAGCGCCGGCCGGTGGCCGAACTGCGCATGACAGACCCGGTGATCGTCTTGCCGGTGATCGCGTCGGCGGCGATCGTGCTGGCGGTGACAGACCCTGCCGCCAGCTTGTCAGCCGTGATCGCCGCGGCGGCCAGGTGCCCCGTCTGGATCGCCCCAGCCACGATCTTGTCGGCCGTCACAGCGTTGGCCTGGATGTGCCCGGCCTGGATCGCCAGCGCCTGAATCAGCCCGCCCGTGATCGATCCGGCGACGATCTTCGCGTCGGCCGGGATCGACCCCGAGATGATGTGCTCGGCACCGTCGATCACCTCGCCAATCAGGTCGGTGTCCACCAGCGGGTGCGTGGCCGCGACTGCCCTCGCCGACTCGCCGGACACGTTGCCCGACCGGTCGAGCGCGACGAGCCAGAACTCCCTGTCGGCGTTGTAGGGGAGACCGGGCACGACCGCGGTCCCCGCCCGCTCCAGCCACTCCACCGCCTGGCCCTCGTCCTCGGGGTCGAGCGGGTCACGCACCATGACCAGGACGCGGTGGAAGTCGGCGGGCATGCCCGTCCCCGAGCTGGTCAACCCGTCCCACGTGACCCGGACGATTCCCAGCCGGGAGTCCACGACCGGCGTCGATGGGATCGGCGGCGGCGTCTCGTCGTCCGGAATGGTGATGACCGCCGAAGTAGCGAGCTGCCCCTTGACGCCCTGGTTTGTGGCGCGCACCCCGAACCGCCACTGGCTCTTCGGGGTCAGCGGGCTGTAGGAGATCGAGGTGCCGTCGGTGTGGCCGAGCACTCGTTCTGCGCCGGTCCCGGGCGGGGTCTGCCCGATCAGCTCGTACCCGTCCACGGCCAGCGACACGCCGTTCACGTCCGTCGAGACGGGCAGCCACGACACCGCGATCAGCCCGTGCGCGTACCCCTCCGCGTCGAGGTATGCCTGCGGATTCACCACCAGCCCGGTCGGGGCGGCCGGGACGCGGTCCTTGCTCTCCGGCGCCGGCTCGCCGCCGTTCCCGCCCTCCGACACCCCGCCGGACAGGATGCCGTTCGCGCGCCGCGCGAGGCGGATGTCCCTCTCCAAGAACCGATCGTTGAGCACGAGGTTCCCGCTGATCAGCCCGTCGCCGTCCACCGACAGAGTGATCTGCCGGATGCGCAGCGCCTGCATGACCGCCTGGTCACCCGGGGCGCGGATCGTGTCACCCGGCCGGTAGTCGCGCAGCGGCAGGAACCGGGCCGCGTACGGCGTGATCTGCCGGGTGAGCTGTACCCGCTCCCCCGACGCCCGGTCGAGGGCGTACTGCGCGAGCAGACGTGCGGTGCCCTCGTCCTTCACCCCGCCCTGCGACTGGACCACCTCCCACCGCCCCCACGGCGCGGCAGCACCGGGATTGGTCACCTCGACCGACAGGCCGTCCTCGCCGGTGATGAGGATCGCCGACGCCGCGTCCTCGAACGTGGCATCGTCGGGGGCTTGGTCGATGTCCCGCCCGAGGCGCAGCTCGACCGGCGCGGGCCCGGAGCCGAGCTGGCGGCCGAGCACGGTGTCGGGGTTGAACACCTGCAACGTGCGGCCCTGCATCTGCCAGTCACAGACGCCCTGCTCGCCAAGGTTGATCAACACGGCCAGCAGGTCCGTGCCCGGGTCGAGGCCGAGCGTCAGCGTGGCCGCCCACTCCTGACCATTGGAGTCCTGGGCGGCGTCGAAGTCGTAGGACAGGCCGGGAAGAGTCCCACGGCCCTGCGCCTCGTCGATCATCTGCGAGACGATGTCGCCGACGCTCGCGGCCGGGAACTGCCTCTTCCCGTCGATCATCCCGATCGCCGGGTACAAGGTCAGCTTGCGCAGCATCCACGAGTAGCCGGGCATGTCGTAGGAGCGGCTGAGCGCCTGATCCGCGCCGTCCCCGGACCGTTTGATCCGAAGGAACCGGCCATTCGCCGGCTCCGTCCATGCCCCGCCCGCCGACCACTCCACCGCCACCTCACACGGCGAAGCGAGCCACTGCGAATCGGCCGCATGCCCGGAGTACGTCACCTTCAGACTCGGCGTGTCGTTGAGCGGCATGCCCATCTCGAACCCGAGATGCCGCCCGAGCACTCCGAGTCGTGGCCCGTTCGGCTGGTAGGCGACCAAGCGCAGCCCGAACCGCATCGGCTCGCCCGGCGTGATGACTTGCACAGATTCTCCAACCGCACATTGATGTGGCTGACCTTGCAGAAATGCGACCGATGAGGCAGAACAGCAATGAGGACGATTGACCTCGGCCGCCTGATGCGTCTACAGGCATCTGCAGCGACTCAAGGAGGCGCATGTGACACGCCGGGCACGTCGAGTGGTACTGGCAATATTGCTGCTGGCCGCGCTCGCTCTAATGGCCGGGAGCCTTATTCTCTCACCTGCAGCCCTAAGGCTCATGACTAATATGATTCCACCTGACGAGTGGGCTGTTTTGAGCGAGATAGGGCAGGCGTATGGCCCGGCTTCCGCCCTACTGGCAGCCCTTTCTCTTCTAGGGGTCGCCTATTCGCTGATCGTGCAGGCACGGACCGCTGGCATCATGGCTCAAGATTCAATGAGGACAATGCACCTCGACCTAATCCTCCGCTCAATTGATCGCCCTGCTCTGAGTCAGGCACACGGAGGGCAGTGGTCTGGTCCAGAGGACGATTTTGATACGCAAATCAAGGTAATGGCTAACGCCTGGACGAGCTATTGGTTCGGCATGCACGCTTCTGGCGTTATGGATGACAATCTATTGCGGACAGTGGCAAGGAACTATTTCAGGGGGGAAGCTGGTAGAGCGCACTGGCGAGCCAATGCGTACGGATATCGCGTCGACACGCAGGGGCGACGCAAGCGAACCTTCTGTCGAATCATGGACGAAGAATTAATAAGGGCCGAGCCTGTGAAACCCAACCCGCTTGTATCCCCTCCGCCCGCCGTGCACAAAGAGCCCATCTTGATCAGGCTACTCGCAGGAATTTGCCTGGTCCTGGCAGCCGCCATCTACAGGAAGTGGCGCTTCCGAAGATGAGGCAGAAGCCGAGCGGGAAAGGTGGTCTATATTCGGAGCTTCATCCGATCTGCGCCGCTACCTGATCTGGGCCGTGAACTTACCCGTCTGATCCGCTGCTTCGACGCATGATTGTACAAAGGTGCGTTCGAAACCGGATTGATCTCCTCACGCCGTTTCTGTGTTGGTGCGGGTTAGTTAGTTCCAGTCGTCAGCGGTGACCATGATCACGCGATCCAGCAGGTCGCCGTACCCAGTGGTACCGGCCACCAGTTCAACGGGGGGCAACGTCGCTCGCTGCCCTACCCGGCTGCGCATGCCGAACAGCGAGTTCTTGAGGAACTGGTCACCGCCCGGGAGACCGGGCAGCTCAACCGGCGTCGTGGACAGCAGCTTCGGCGGCGTCGTGTACGCGGCGACGAGGACCGCCACCCACACGAACCGATCCGTCGCCGGAGCGGGCACGGGATTCGGCACCCCCGGCTCGGACTCCAGCCGCCAGCGGCGATTGCCTTGCTCCGAGAACGCGTCCGTGCGCGGCACCGACGAGTACACCGACATGGTGCCTAACTCCTCCGCGTAGACGGCGACTCTCGACTCACCACTGACGAGGCCGGACGCCGGCGCGCACGTCGTCACCCACACACCAATGATCGACAGGCCCGCAGGCTGCACCAGCCGCGCCATGTACACCGCGCTGACCTCGGCCGGAGGCTGGACGGAACTCGTGCATGCGTCAGGGTGAGCAGACGACATCCAGCCGTCCCAGCCCAGCGGGGCCCCCGGAGGAGGAGGCACCATCACCGGCGTGCCCGCGGGCGGCGGCTCCTGCGGCGCCTGCGTACATGAGCAGTTCAGGGTGATCGAGCACATGATCTTCTACTCCTTGTCTGCCCGCTCAGACGCGAGCAAGTACCTGTCGATGTCCAACCTCATGGCCGCGATCCGCACCGGGTCGGTCCGGACGCCGTCGCGCAGCACTTGCAACGGATCGGCCTGACCACGCCGGACCGCTGACCTCGATGTGGCCACCTCGCCGAAGCGCTCCTTGCAGGCGGCGACCTGGCCGAGCACACGCGCCCGCGCGGTGGCGGCGTCACTTTCCAGCACAGGCAGAGCGTCCTCCTGGCCGTCGGCGTGCATCGCGTGCAGCAACGGCGTGTACAGCAGCACCTCGATCGCCTCGTCCAGCGTCTGCAGCCCGTGCTCGGCCATCCGGATCTCGAACGCCTCCTTCGGCCACGACGCAGCGAACGCCTCGCTGCCGTCGTCCAGCGGCTCGTAGAAGATGAGCCAGCTCTCCGGCCCCTCGACCACATCCGAGATCCGCCACCGCTGCACCATCACGTCACCCCGTGCTGTCTCCAGGCCCACACATGCAGGGCCACCGTGAACGTGGGCGGGCTGCCCAGACTCGATTCGCTCGACCGCAGCGTGAACCCGCCCGTCCCCGGGTTACGCATGTGGAACGACAGCCGGTCCGGGACCGGGTTGTCCGCCGAGAACACCAGCCGCGGCGTCGACGCCAGCGTGACGGCGAACCCGACGAAGTACGTGGCCGCTGCCCCGCCCGACTCCGGCAGTGACCGCGCGAACATGAGCATCCCGGCGCCCGTCTCGAACGACCACGTGCCCCGGAACGTGGTGTAGCCGGTCGTGGACGTACCACCCCGAGAGAACAGGAACCGGTTCAGGCGGCCTTGGATGTCGTTGTGGCCGACCTCGAGTTGCGTCGGCTGCGCAAACATGTAGCCGCCCCCGGCGAGCCCGTCACTGGCCTGCACCATGTGCATGCGCCACTCGTCGCCGCGCTGGATGACGTAGGAGCGGCGGGTGGTGTCCGGCGACAGGCCGGACACATGGGTGATCGCGCCGTCGCTGTCGGCGTACGTGCGGGCGTAGTTCGTTCCGCTGCCCGGGTAGTAGCGGATCTCGGGGTCGGCCGCACCGGCCGGGTTGATGATGATGCGGCGGCCGGTGACGCCGGTCGCGAGCTGGCCCACGATGCTGACGGCGCCGGATGCGGAGGAGATGAACACGGTCTGCACGCTGGAGGCGTTGTACGCCTCCAGCCCGTTGGCGTTGAGTTCGACGCGGGCCCCGGCCGGAGAACCGGCGACAATCCGGGAGGCCAGCGCGAGCACCGCCTCCAGCTTCGCCGCGGTGATCGCCCCCGCGGCGATGTGGGAGGCGAGGACCTGCCCTGCTGCGATCTTCGCGGCTGTGATCGCGTTGGCCACGATCGCGCCGGTGGTGATCGAGTCGTTCGCGGCGTCGCCCTGGACGAGCTGCTCGGTGGCGATCGTCGCCGTCACGCTTCGGGCTGAGGTGTTGCCGGAGCGGTCGATCGCGGTGAACGCGAACTCGCGGTCGAGGCCGTACGGCAGGCCGGGCACGATCAGCGAGCCGGCTGCGTCCATGTACCCGATCTCTTCCCAGCCGGGATCGAGCGGGTCCTGCATCCAGACGAGCACCCGGTGGAAGTCGATCGGCATCGGGACCGCCCCGACGCCGAGCCCGTCCCATGCGACGTGCACGACACCGAGCCGGGACGCGAGCGTGGGAGTGGTCGGCACGGGCGGAGCGGTCGTGTCGTCCGGGATCGTCACCGCCACCGAGGAGGAGAAGGGCCCCTTCTTGCCGAGGTTCACGGCGCGGACCTTGAACTGGTACTGCTGACCGACCACCAGCGGGCTGTAGGTGGCGTTGGTGTCGGCGGCCTCCGTCGCCGACACCAGGAACCACGGTGCACCGACCTCATTGATCCGCATGAACAGCTCGTAGCCGCCCACGGCCAGCGCCACGGCGTTCACGTCCTGGGTTACCGCGCCCCACGTGGCGGTCACCTGCCCGCGCGGCAGGCCGTGCTCGTCGCTGTACGCCATCGGGTCTACGATCAGCGCAGCCGGGGCGGCCGGGGTGCGCGGCGTTGGTGACTCCGGCGCCGGTCGCGCACCGGACCCGCCCTCGGCTGTGGAGCCGCCGACGATGCCGGCCGTGCGGCGGGCCAGCCTCAGATCCCGTTCCAACAGGCGATCGTTCAGGGTCAGGTTGCCGCCGAGGACACCCTTCTCATCGCGGGTGATCGTCATCTGTCTGACGCGCAGCGACTCCATCGCCCCGCCCTCGCCCGGCGCGAGAATGCGGTCCCCGGGACGGTAGTCCCGCCACGGCAGCCAGCGCGCGGTATGCGGGGTGATCTGCCGCGTCCGCTGGACGCGTTCGTGCCCGACCCGCAGCAGCAGCGCCTCGGCCAGGAGGAACGCCGTCCCCGGATCGGACACGCCGCCCTGGCCGATCGCCGCCTCCCACCGGCCCCAGGGAGCTTCGGCGGCCCCGTTCGTGAACGACATGCGGAACCCGTCATCGCCGACCACGAGCGCCGACGTGGCCGCGTCCTCGTAGGTGCCGATGTCGGGAGCGGCCACGATGTCACGCCCGAACCGCAGGTCAACCGGTGCGGCACCGCTGGCCAGGTCCCGCCCCAGCACGGTGTCCGGGTTGTACGCCTGCAACGTGCGCCCGTTCATGCGGAAGTCGAGCGTGCCCTGCTCGGCCAGGTTGATCATCGTCGTCAGCGCGTCGATGCCCGGCTGGTAGTAGATGGTCACGACCTTCGCCCACGGCTGTCCCGCGCTGTCGTGCGTCGGCGTGAAATCCCAGGAGACGCCCGGCACCGCGCCGCGCGCCTGCCCCTCCTGCAAGAACGTGGCCAAGATCGCGCCCGGCGTCGAACTCAGGAACGCACGCTTCCCGTCGACCAGCGGAGCTGAGCCAGGGAAGAGCACCACCTTGCGCAGCATCCACGCATAACCGGGGAGCTCGAACCGGCCCATCCCCGCCCGATCCGTGATGTCACCACGGCGCTTGATCCGCAGGAACCGGCAATCCGGTCCCTCCGTCCAGGTCTGCCCATCGATGCTCCACTCGACCGCGACCTCGACCGGCCCGTTCAGCAGGTCCGCATTGACCGCGTTCGCGCTGGTGGACAGCATGAGCGCGGGCACGTCGTTGAGCGGGCACGCGGCCTCCACCCCCACCGGATGCGGAAGCATCCCCAGACGGGCACCGTTGGGAGCGTGAACGACGAACCGCAGCTCCAGCATGATCGCCCCCCTTCCAGCCCCGGACGCGACACATGAGCACAAGAGGGCCGTCAATAGCCCCGGCCGGGACGGTCCTGTGCGCTGGCCTGCGACGCCCCGCAACTCCAATGATCACGCCGTGTCGGCACGCGAGCAGGCTTGAACAGCTCTGAACAGCCTTGAACAGCAAGTCTCTAGACCTGACCAACCCTCGGCAGCCACGCTCCGGTCGGTGGGCTACATCCCCCACAAACGGGAGGAACCATGCACAGCAGGAGCCATGACCTCGACAGACAGGTGACCTGCACCACCGCCACGATCGATGGCGAGGTGCTGGAACGAGTCCGGCACGAGGTGCTCACCGTGCCCTCCGGATGGGTAACCGAGTACGGCCAGTACCAATCGGGCGGATGGGACACCCTGTCCCTGCTGAACGCGACCGGACAGGCCACCGATGTCACGATCGCTGACTGCCAGCCCATCACCACCGACCTGCTCGCCGCCATGCCGGAAACCGGCAGGCTGCTCAACGCCCTGCAGCTCACCTTCATGTGGGCTCGCATCGCCCGCCTCGCCCCGAACTCCTACCTGTGGGAGCACCGCGATTACGGCGAGCTGGTCGCCACCGAACGCCACCGGCTCCACATCCCGATAGTGACCAGCAGCTCAGCAATCCTGATCCTGGCCGGCCGAGCGGTCCACCTCGAACCCGGCAAAATCTGGCAACTCACGCCGACCTTCCCACACGGAGCCGCCAACCTCCACGGCCCGCACCGAATCCACCTCATCCTCGACTGCTACGCCGACTCATCACTGACGCGGCTGACCGACGGCGCCCACCTTCCAGCCTCCGCTGTCCGGGATCTCCCCCCGCTGACGGACGGCGCAGCCGACGAGTCCCTCTCCAAGGCCCGCGCCCTGCTCCAACTCGGCTACACCGAGGCAGCGGAGCGCCTCCTGCTGCACCTCTACTTCACCCACCAGCTCGGCGAGGGAGTCGTCTACGACATGCTCACCGACCTGCACGAGTCCGTGCAAGAGACCAGAGCAGCCACCGTGTGGCAGCAGCGAAAGAGCGTGTTGCTCGGGCTGCACGAGAGGAGTTCATGATGTCCGTGGTGTGCCACGAAGCAATCGACCGCCTCGCCGACCTCAACCGTGCCGACCAGTTCACCGTCCTGGAGCACGCCACCGAGGTCCTGGCCGCCAGCCCGGCCGTCACCCACCTGATGGTGCGCGGCTCATTCGCCAAAGGCACCTCCGACAGGCTCTCGGATGTCGACCTCGTCGTCGGCGTCACCGACGAGCAGTTCACCACGTTCGCGACCGTCCACGATGCCCTGATCTCCACCGAGTTGAACGGCCTGTTGCCCGCCTGGCCTGACAAGATCGTGCCCCGCATGGGCGGGCTCGGCTACGTGCACCTCATCGACGCCGGGGGCCGACTCCACCAGCTTGACCTCTACCTGGCGCCCACCTCACGCATCCGCGACCTCACCCTCCTCACCCGTGGTGAGGTCATCTACGAAGCCCCCGGCATCCGCGACACCACCCGGGCACCCCGCAGGGACGTCGAGGCGTTCATCGCTGATCAACTGGCCGCTCCCCTCACGTGCGGGCAGTTGGTCGTCGAAGCGCTCGTGCTCGCCTGGATGATCCGTAAGCGGATCAAGCGCAGCCAGCAGTTCATGGCCTACACCGAGATGCACCTGCTCACCACGGCGGCCAGGACGCTGATGCGCACCGCGCTGTCCCCGCAGAGGGCGTACTACGGGTGGTATCACCTGGAGGACGACCTCGGGATAACTCCGATCGGGCAGGACTGCCTGAAGGAACTCGAAGCGCTGATCGCCCTGCCTCCTGTCCCGACTGTCGGATCCCTGGACGACTGCCTGCGGCGCATCCTGGCCGTCGCCCGACGGGCAGCTCCAGACGCCGTACAGACGCTCCAGCTTCCGATCGACGCCTACATGTACCACCTGGCCAGAAGCTGACCTGCAGCCCCGGCCCTCCAGGGGAGCGCTGGGGCTCATCCATGCCCTCGCCACAATTCGAGAAGGTACGATAACGAACTGTGACCCTACCGTGGCGAGCTACCAGCGCCGAGCCGGAGTAACGAGGCACGTCCTCGCCGCGCTCGGCGACGCGAGCGTCCGCCGATCATCCGTCCGTCACTGCGGGGTCTTCTCATGTCACACGATCGCCATCCTGAGCCGCGGCCTCTTGGACGCACCGCGACCCGCCCGGCCTGGGATCAGCTTCCCGACCTGCGGGAATTCCTCACCAGCCACCTAGGCGCACCCATCCGTGCCGCGCACGTGCAAAGCGGCGGCTTCACGCCCGGCGTCGCCGTCCGACTGGACCTGGGCGCAACCCGCGTCTTCGTCAAGGCCATCAAGACCGGGCACGTCCTGGCCGCCAAGTACCGAACCGAGGCAGCCACCGCCGCAGCGCTGCCCCATGACGCGCCCACCCCCGACCTTCTCTGGCACGGCGAGGGCGCCGGCTGGGTCGTGCTGATCTTCGAGGACGTTCAGGGCTCACACCCTGATCTACGGCCGGCCTCGCCCGACATCGCCGCCACGGTAACGGCGCTGGCCACCATGGGCGACACGCTGACGCCGAGCCCGTTGGACCTCCCGCCTGCATCGGCGACCCGAGGCGGCTGGCTGCACGGCTGGGCCGAGCTCGCGGCGTGTCCTCCGGACGACCTCGGCGGCTGGGAACAGCGCTTCCTGCCGAAGCTCGCCGAGCTGGAGTCGCTCTGGATTGCGCACGCCGACGGCAACACGCTCGTCCACGGCGACATCCGCCCCGACAACATGCTCATCACGGCTCACGGCTCGGTGGTGGTGGTCGACTGGGCCCAGCCGTGCAACGGAGCAGCCTGGCAGGACGTCACCGATCTCATCCCCCACCTGATCATGGCCGGGAACACCCCGCAGATGGCGGAGAAGGCCCTGCTCGGACTGCCGGCCTGGACGGCAGTCCCTCCAGACGTGATCACCAGCTACGCCACGGCATACGCCGGCTACTGGAGCAGGATGAGCAGGCAGCCCGCCCCTGCTGGCGTGCCGCACCTGCGCGCCTACCAGCGGCAGGCGAGCAAGGCCGCTCTCGCATGGGTCATGTACCGCACCGGGTGGTGACGGTCATCTGCTGGTTGTGATCATTGCTCGCAGGTCTGCCACAGCCGGGCGGCTCCGCTGTTTGACCGGAACCGCTCGTAGCACCATGCGCCCGGTCTCCCGGATGTGGTTTGTGCGATAGTCGGCAGGAAGTGAGTCGAACAGTCCGGCGGCTATCCTCGCGGCCTTGTCCGCATCACCGAGAGCAGCGGTGCTGATCGCCTCGTGCAGTCTGGCGTTCACTCGATACTGGTAGGAACGCTCCGGGATGATCGCCAGCACGTGGTCGCGGGCAGTGTCCGCTGCCGCCTGATCTCCCGCAAAGGCGGCCACCCAGCTCTCGGCGAACGGAATCTGGTCGGCCTTGAAGAAGCCCAGCCGATCACCGGTAACCCCGCGATCCATGTGATCATGCAGGGCGCACAGTGTTCTCGTTGCTTCCTCTGGTCGGTGCAGCAGCGCAAGGGCCTTGGCTCGGGCCGTCATCAGGCGAGGCCATGGACGGTGGCTGATGCGGGTAGCGTTGTCGATGAGCCGGAGAACCGTTTCGGGCTCCCGTTGCCCGTACAGGCCGTGAATGGCCTCCTCCCCGCGAACGAGGAGACTCAGCTCCGTGTCTCTGGAGGCGTCAGCACTCCTGCGCGCGGTGCTCCACCAGCGGATGGCGGCTCCATGGTCGCTGATCCGGCTCAGGGCGTTGGCCTGGATGACGGACATTACTGCCGCCACCCGGAACAACTCGGTCAACTCCTCGCCGGCCGCGCTACCCATTTGCTGCCGCAGGGCGTACAGGTCGATGGACAGGTCCTTCACGACCTGGACAGGTGGGCGCGTGCGCAGAGCGTGCAAATGATCAGCGCGGGCGATATCCCAATCTTCCGCGCTGCGACGTGAATCCGTCGTCACATCAAGTTCTTGTCGAACGACCTCGTCGAAGCCGAGGACTCCAACGCTGGCGGCCAGTCCGAACAGCCGTCGGCGGTTCGTGTCATCCTCCCGACCCTCGTCAACGTCGCCTGCTCCTAGGGTATGCATTGGGCCCAGCGCGACAACAGGGGGAATAAACTCCTCAATCGGGGCAGAGGACACATCTTCCCCATATGCCTCAATAAGGGCGCCATCCGCCCCAAGATCATGGTCGAGGCTGATGGCTGTCGCCCTAGCCGGGAGCGTCTGGCCTTTCTCCAGCATCGTCACGTAGCTGGGGCTGATGTGGGCGCGTTTCGCGAAGGCCCGTACCGACGAATCGCCTCGCAGTCGTCGCAGTACCTGCCCGAAGTGTGTGCCCATCAGCCACCGCCCTGCCGATGCCATGTGTCCCACGCTGTTCAGAACCTGTGAACAAGGCTGAACGCCTGTGAACACGAACCCTCTAGAGCTGATCAATCGTGTTGGCCACGCTACTCCTGCGGCGGTAATCGCCCAACCACATCGCCTTTGAGATAGGCGGAATCTGCGCAAAAACGGCACCATTCTCACCCGGAGCACACTTCATGCTGTCTGCAAAAGAGCCATTTGTAACGGTCTATGCCTGGCGTGTCCAGAGCGACGCCAATCGCGAAATGTCGGGTGTGACGGGCGATCAGGGAAAGGCCCTCGGCGACATGCTCGGCGCGTTCGGTGAACTGCCGGGCGTGCCCCTCCGAGCTGACCTGCGCATCGCTGGCGTCGATCCCCGCGAGGTGGCGGTGCAGTACCGCCGCATCCAGACCCTCGTCCGCGCCCAACGGACGCCCACCCACCAGGCGATGGCCCATCCGCCGCTGCCCACGCTGGGGGGATGACGTGGACCAGCCACTTCCCACCACCCGAGACCAGACCCTGAAGTACACCCTCTACGCCCAGTTCCAGTCCTGGCGCCAGCTCGTCCTGTCCCGCCTGGCCGCACGAGACGTCACCGGCCAGCTCGCAGAGCTCGCATGGATGTCGGCCATCACCTTCACGGCCTACGACAGCCAGATGGCCCTCGCCGGGCGACTCCTGCTGCGGGACATGCCCGTACCTCAGGTGCTCGGCGCGCTGGGCGCGCGCGACGTCCCCTCGGTGCTGGCCCTGTGGAGGCCGTGGGCCGCCCACCAGAGCGAGATGTTCCGGCTGGGGCGCGGGGTGCTGTCGCCGCAGGACGCGGACCGCGTCACCGCCCTGCTGACGACGAAGAACATCAGGCCGCAGTCAGGAGAGATCGCATGAACAGCAGCAGGGCCTTCCGCAACTGGGGTTACCTGGACAACGCCAGAGCGGCCGTCGATCCGATGCTGTTCGCGCCGATCAGACCCGGCGAGGAGAACGGCCTCGAATTCCTGCCGATCCAGGGAGCGGAGGGAGTCATCGCGCTCCGCCGCCCTCAGACTCCCGACGAGGTCGTGATCGTCGCCGTGCTGGAGCTGGCGACGCTGATGAGCATCCTGCCTCCTCTGTAGCTCACCGACGTCCGGCATCCCTTCCGCCGATCGATGCCGGACGGGCCCGCTGAATCGCGGCGGCGGGCCCCTCCTCCGCAGCCCACCGGCGCGGAGGGAGTGGCCAGGACAGGAGACGAGCCGCCTCCTGATCCTGGCCACTCACGAGCCACCCGCGCGCACTGCCACCATCAGCACAGCCCGGCGGCGTGCGCGGTCAGGAAGGACTCAGCCGTCTTAGATGAAGGGAATCAGCATGTCACGCACACCCCTGGCAGAGCGGGTCAACGACCACATCGAGTTCTCCGACCCGGGCGTTGATGACGGGCCCACGGTGATCGCGTCGCTCGATGAATGGGGCGCGTTCCTGCTCGCCCTCCAGGAAGACGAGCAGCCGGTCGAGGGCGCCGTGCGGACGAGGAGCGACGCGGCGGGCGTGGTGAGCATCTGGCACATCCACGGCAAGGACGTTCCGATCACCCTCGCGGCCCCGGACTGGGCCGAGTTCGTCGCCCTCGTCAAGCAGGGCGAGTACGACATCGAGCGGTTGCCTCTCCAGGCGGCCCAGTCGGTCTGACCGCCACCACAGCAGGAAGGGCCGCAGCGTGCTCGGGGACGCTGCGGCCCTTCTGCGCGCCCGGCCGACGTGTCACCGCAGCGCGATCAGCGGGGTCATCCCGAAGGTCTGCCACTGGCCCAGTTCCAGCACCGCGGGCGGCTCGTCATGCTGCATGCTGATCCAGCAGGCGTCGGGGATGAACGGGGCGACAGTCGAATCAGGCTTATACGCCGCGATGCCGCCGTCCTCCATGAGTCCCAGGGACAGCACGACGTGAACCCAGCGCCCCTCCGAAGCGGCAGGGACCACCTCGTACAGCGGCGCGGCGGCCCATCCAGCCGCGAAACCAGCAGCCGTCGCAGCCGTACCGGCCACCGGAACGACCGGCTGGCCATGGCCCGATTCGTAGATGGCGGCCCGCCACGTGCCGGTCGTGGTCTTGGTGTTGCGAAGGGCGATCCAGACGGCCTCGATTGTCTGGCCAGCGGGCATGTACATCATGACCGCGTACGAGCCCGGCGTGTCACCCGGAGGGCTGATCAGGCGGTCCTTGGCCAGCCAGGTGGGCACCGTCTGCGCGAATCCCCACCGGGAGAACGCGCTCTCCAGGTGGTAGTGCGGCTCGGGCGGGCCGGACAGAGAGGGCACGGCGTCGATGGCGGTGTCGTGCATGGATCTCCTCACAGGAACGAACGACGGGCCCGGATCTCAAGCCCGGATGCCGATGTGGTGGATGTGGCTGTGGCGGTCACGAGAACCGCGCGGGAGTGTGGGTCACCCACAGCAATGGCAGGGGTCAGGTGGAGCCAACAGAATGCGCTCCCCGGCCCCGTGGCGATGATGGTGCCGGTCACGTCCGTCCCGGACGTGAGGTCCCAGGTGTCGGAGGTCACGAGCCGGGCCCGCATTTGCCCGCAGTCGATGAGCAGCCGCTGCCCGGCCAGCAGACCGGAGGAGCGGCCCACGGTGCCGCCGCTCGCGACGTCGGTGATCGACGGGTTGACGGCCGGGCCGGTGACGCGCAGGACCGCGTCCACGATGGGGCCGGTGCTGCCCGCGAGTGGGGTCACCAACTGGCTGGCCGCGTTCGCCGCCCCGGCCCAGGTGACCTCGGCCGGGTCACGCCAGTACACGCCGGGGATCTTGCAGACGGCGGTGAGCCGGGCCCGGGCCGCTGAGGTGTTGATCTCCGGCTCGGACACCGCTTCCACGGTGATGCCCGCGACGCGCACGATGCTGCCCGCCGTGTAGGTGAGCTGCATCAGCCGGTGCCGGACGCCCAGCATGGCCGAGACCGCTTCAAGATTGTGTTCTAGCTGCTCGAACCCGCCGTCGGCCCCGGCCGGGGTGCGCCCGGTCACGCCGATGACGAGCGGCAGCGTCGTGGTCTCCAGATCCAGGCCGTACACCGGCAGTTCGCCGGCCACACCGGGCACCTTGACGCTGACCGACCTCGCGCCGGGGATCGGGCGGCGTTTCGTGCCGACCTTGGCCCGCCAGCACCCGGCCGGATGATCGAGCGGTACTCCGTCGAGGTGGTACATCGGCATCTACAGCACCCCCAACATTCCGGCATAGGCCAAGCCCCTGTTCACGGTCTCGCTGGTGGGCTCGGCAACCGGGTTGATCGCTGTCACCTGGATGTTCACCGGCCCGCCCGGCCGGTCGTGTGTCCCGGTCACGGTCCGCCCGGTCGAGCCGATGTCCACGCTCAGCTCCGGCCGGAACGACCGCTCCAGGTCGCCCGCGATCCGCGACGCGGTGGCCAGCACCGTACGAGCCGAGTTCTGCATGCCTTGGGCCATGCCGAGCATCGTGAAGTGGCCGATCTCCGCGAACAGCGTGGAGGGCGAGTTGATGCCCATCGCCTGCCGCACCCAGTCCGGCAGGATGTTCCGGAAGAAGCCCCAGATCACGTCCCGGAACCAGCCAGCCGCCGACTGGATGCCGTTCCACAGCCCTTGCAAGAGCTGCCAGCCCAGGTTGTCGATGACAACCAGGAACTCCAAGATCGCGCGGCCGGCCGTGCCGATCGCGCCCACCAGATCGCCGCGCAGGAGCATCGCGGCTGACTGCACCAGCGTGATCAGCGGCGGCAGCAGCGTCGTGACGAGCTGCAGCAGCGGCGGCAGCAACGGCAGGATCACCGGCAGCAGCTCGGCGACAGCAGCAACCAGCGTGATCACCGCGGGCGTCACCTGCACCAGCGCCTGGAGGAGGATCTGGCCGAGCTGCCCGCCGACCTGGGCGAGCAGCGCGATCACCGGGCCCAGGATCGGCACCAGCCCGGTCACGAGCTGCGCGGTCAGCGCCGCGAGCTGCGGCAGCAGCGGGGCCACCGCGGGGATCACGCTGGCCGCTAGCACAACGGCTAGCGCGCCCAGGAGCGGCAGCATCGGAGCCAGTTCCCGGGCCGCGAGCGCGAACGCCGCGACCAGCAGGTTCAGCGACGGGAGGCTCGCCTGCACGGCGGCCGCGAGGACCTGGGCGACGAGCGCGGCAAGCTGGCCGACCACCGGGAGCAGCGGAGCGACCGCGACCATGATCGACGAGAACGCCGTGGCGAGCGGCACCAGCGCGGGCGCGACGGCCTGGACCGCCCGCCCAAGCGCGGCGAAGATCGCCGACACCCCGGGGAACAGCGCGGCCAGCGCGGGGACGACTGCCTGAATCGCGGCGGTCAGGATGGGCCCGATCTGCACGGCGAGCGCGGCCACGAGCGGCGCGAGCAGGCCGACTCCTTCGGCGACCGCGACGAGTGCGGGCGCGAGCGCCGACCCCATCTGTCCGAGCGCGACGAAGATCGCCGTCAGGGTCTGCTGTCCGGCCAGCGAGTTGACCCACACCGCGATCCGGTCCAGGACCGTACCGAGGACGCCGAGCGCGTCGCTCCCGGTCGCCCGCATGGCCGCGAAGACGCCGGACACGATGTCCCACACGTCGGACGCGATCCCGCCGAGCTGGCGCAGGACTTGGACGGCGCCCTCCATCCAGGCCAGGGCCCGGCCGGAGTCGGCCGCCCGCGACAGGAAGGTCCCGAACCGGGCCGCCAGCAGCGCCAGCTCGGGCGCGAGTCCGGCGGCGAACTGCGCGCCGACCTGCGTGATGCGGGCCAGCCCGGTCAGCACCGGATCGATCGCGACGGCCAGCTCATCGACCGCGCGCCGCAGGGAAGCGAACACCGCGCCGATCGCGGACACCGCGACACCAGACCGGGCGAACTCGGCCACCCGCACCACGACGCCGGCGATGGCGCTGGCGACCGAGGACATGCCGATCGCGAGCGGCCCGACAAGGACGTCCGCCAGCGCTGTGAGCTGGCCTGCCAGCGGCGCGAACAGCGCGTCTTGGACGAGGTTCCCTACCGCGAGCAGGACGGGCCGCAGTTCTCGCAGCTCCCGGGCCGCTGCCTGCGCGGCCGGGGACAAGCCGGAGATGGCCTCCTCGAACTTCTTCTGGTCCGCTCCCAGGGCGGCCTCGAAGGCGTCGCCCACTCCAGACAAGGCCACGGTCAGCGTGAGGAGCCCGGCCGCGCCGAGCGCTGCCGCGCCCGGAAGCGCCGCGACCAGCCCGACAGCGGGAGCGAGCGCCGCCCCGAGCGAGATCACGCTGTTGGTGACCGCGCCGGCGGCGGCGGACAGGATCGCCATCCGGGCCGCCGCGACCACGACCTCGACGCCCATCCGGGCAACCGATGTGGTGATCCCGGCGGCGGAGGTTCGGAACCGGCGCGACGCCTGCTCGGCGTCGCCGACCGCGCGGCGTAACCGGGTGGCGAACGACTGGTCGCGCAGGTCGATCGTGACGAACAGCTCGCCCACGTTGATCGCCATGTCTCCACCTCCTGTGGGGTCCGGAAGGGATGTGGAGACATGGCGACGATCTCGGGTGGGCCGGTCAGGCCAGGCCGAGCACCGCGGCGTACTGGAGGCCCTTGTTGACCGTCTTCGACGTGGGCTCGCTCACCGGGTAGTTGTTCGTCACGTGCACGGTGGTGTGGTTGCCGCCGTAGCTGCCCGGCACCATCCCCGGGGTGAGCGTGGCCACCGGACGCGGGGTGAACGCCTTGGTGAGCTGGCCAGCGATCCCAGACGCGCGCGCGAGCACCTTCGGCGCGGCCTGGGCGATGCCCTGGTCGAGCCCGGCCACGGTGTTGACGCCGACGTCGGCAAGAACCTGGCTCGGCGACTTCATCCGCAGCGACTTCTTGATCTGGTTGACCAGCGCGTTCGCGATGTCACGCATCGCGGACTCGATCGCCTTCTTCTGCGAGACGATGCCGGTCAAGAAGCCCTTGCCCGCGTTCTTTCCGGCGTCGAACATCGCATCGGCGGCGGCGCGTCCGGCCTGCTTGGCGGCCTTCTCGATCATCCCGTACGTCGAGTTGATCGACTTGAACGTGGCCGAGTCGGCCTGGAGGATCGCCTGCCCGAGTTCGGTCCCGGCGTCGGGCCCGGCCTCGATGATCTGCTGCAGAAGCCCCTTCGACAGGCCGCGCTTGGCGAGCTTCTTGATCGTGTTCGCCCAGGTCTTCACCTGCGCGAGCCGAGACGTCAGCCCCTCCTGGATCTTCTCCGCGCTGACGGGGTTCTGCTCCGAGAACCCCATATTCGACAGGCTCGCGAACTGACGGCCCTGGTCGGCGATCTGCTTGGCGTAGGCCATCGCGTCGGCGAGGACCTTGACGATCGTCTCGCGTTCCTTGGCGAGCTTGGCCAGCTCGCCGTTCCCGGAGCGGATGGACTCGACCAGGTGATCCTTCACGCCGGACGTGATCTTGCCGGACTTGAAGGCGTTCACCACGGCGTCGACCATCCGGCCCGCCGTGTCCTTGATCTTGGGCTCCTCGCCCTGGAGGCCGAGGAGCCAGCCCTTGGCGGTGTCGGAGCCGATCGCCATCATGACCTTCGACGGCGACGCGATCCCCAGCAACTTCTTGATCCAGGAGATGAAGCCGGAGAAGAGGTTGCCGACGCTGGAGGTGAAAGAGTTCCAGGCGTTGACGAATCCCTCTTTGATCCCGTTAACCAGGTCCTTGCCGAGGTCCCACAGCTTTTTGAAGGCGCCGGTGATGGTCTCGCCGAATGCCTTGACCCCGTTCTTGATCGTGTCCCAAGCGCCTTGGAAATCTCCGGTGAGCACTTTGGCCAAGGCGGTGACGATGCTGATCACCAGCGGCAGCACCGACGTTCCCAGCTCGATCAGCGGCGGGAGGAACGGCGTCACGGCCGAAACGATCTTGGTGAAGATCGACGCCAGCCCGAGGAGGATCGGAGACAGTGCCGTGATGAGCTGCACCAACGGCGGCAGCAGACTCGTGGCAAGCTGCATGATCGGCGGCAGGATCGGCAGGATGGCCGAGATGAGCTGGCCGAAGATCTGCGCGAGCTGCGTGAAGATCGGCGACAGGGCGACGATGGCCTGCTGGATGGTCTGGCCGAACAGCACGGCCATCTGGCTGATGGGCGGCAACAGCGGAGTGATCGCGCTGACCAGGATCGTGATCGCCTGAACCAGGACACCGCCCAGGGCGGCCGCGATCTGCCCGACGACCGGAATCAGCGGCGCGATCGCCGGGACGAGCCCGGTGATCAGCTGCGTTGCGAGCTGAGCGATCGGTGGGACGACGGGCAGCAGGGCCATGACGAGCTGGCCGAACGCGGTCGCGATTTGACCGATCACTGGCCGGAGCTGCGTCAGCATCGGGGCCAGCGCTGAGGCCAGGGTCTGGCCAACCTGCACCAGCACCGGCACGAGCGACGTGGCGAACGCGGCCACGAGCTGGAGGACGGGCGGCAGCAGCGGGATGAGCGCGGCGGCGAGCTGCGCGAAGCTGGCCACCAGGACACCGATCGACGGCCCGAGCTGGACCAGGACCGGCCCGAGTTGTCCGGCCAGCGTTTGCGCGATGAGCGTGAGGCCAGACATGAGCGGCCCCGCTAGCGAACCCGCTAGCGACACCAGTGCGGCCAGCAGCGGAGCCACGGCCTGGAGCAGCCCACCGAGCCCGGTGACCATCGTGGACAGGAGGCCAGAGTTCTGGCCCAGCGCGGCCGAGATCGGCGCCAGGAAGCCGGCGAGCTGGCTCCCGAACTGGCCGAGCGATCCGGCAACCTGCGACAGCATCGGGGTCACCGACGCGACCACGCCCTGGATGGCGGGCAGCATCGGGCCCAGGAATTGGCCCAGCCCGGCCGTGAACTGCCCGATCAGCGGCGCCATCTGCTGGAACATCTGCTGGAGCGCGGGCGCGATCTGCGTGGAGAACATGGCCTTGAGCGACCCGGCCGCCTGCGTCAGCGGGCCTTGCAGGACCGAGGCGGCCTGCGCCAGGTCGGCCTGCACCGACTTCTTCATGTCGGCGAAGGCAGCCTTGACCTTCGCGGACTCCATCGCGGCCTTGATGCCGATGACCGCGATCCCAGCTGTGATCCCGGCGAACACTCCCGCCAGGACGCCGCCCGCAGCGACTCCGGCCGTCCCCATCCCGACCAGCGCGAGGCCGGTCTTGTTGGCCAGGCCGAGCACCATCGGGGTGGCCGACAGCGACGCGGTCCCGAACTGGAGCAGGCCCGTGCTCATCGTGGCCAGCGCCCCGCGTACGGTCAGCGACGACAGCCGGATAAGGCCGGAGATGATCGTCCACGCCGTGTGCGCCCGGCGCAGGTTCGTCACCGCGCCGGATATCCGGTCGTACGCCTGGGAGATGCGGTCGCGGGCCTCCTGCGCGGACGCCCACATGCCGCGCACCCCGGCCGCGATCCCAGCAGCGGCGGCCTGCACGCGCGGCCTCACCGCGTCCACGGCCTTGCCGATCGCCATGGACGCTAGCTGGAACGCTAGCGCTACTGGAGAGAAGCCGAGCATGACGGCACGCAGCCCGGACATCTCGCCCGCCATCACCTTGCGGGCGATGATCACGGCGGCAGCCAGCAGCGCCAGGACCGCGATGACCTTCAGGAAGCTGCGGCTGGACTCGGACTCGAACAGCCGCGCGGTGAAGCCCATGACGCCCATCGCCTGCCCGAACACCCCGGACATCGCGGACACCTTGGAGATCGCCCCCGACAGGCCCCCCAGACTGCCGAGGATCCCGGAGACGACCTCGCCCAGCCGGGTGCCGGACAGAGCAGCGTTGAGCACCATCTCGGCGAGCGCGAGCCCGGCCTGCTGCGCAGCCGACACGACCGCGTCGCCCATCCGCGCTCCGGCCGCCGTCATGGCGTCCATGACCGCGCCGAACAGCGGGCTCGCCGCGCGGGCCTTCGCGACCGCCGATGACAGCGTGCTCGACACCCGCTCCCTCAGATCCAAGGTGATGAACAGTTCGCCCACGTTCAGGCCCACAGGTACGCCTCCTCACCTGGTCAGTGCTTGTCAGGGGTGAGGGCGCGGGCGATCCGCGTGTCAGCGTCGAGCAGGCCGAGAATGCGAGTGCGCAGCCACCGCCAGGACCGCCCCTCCAACGACGCGGGCCTCTCCAGGTCGATCCCGTAGACGGAGTGCAGGTCGCACTCGATCAGCGCCCACCGGCTCAGGAGGTCGTCCCAGCCGACCGCTTGGCCGCCGCCTTGGTGGGCCGGGTCCGGCTCGTACCACTCGTAGAGCCCCGTGACGGGGTCGAGGTCACCGCCCCCGCCGTCGGGGCGTCCGCTTCCGGGCCGGCGTCCCAATATTTCGCCGCGGCCTCCGCGTCACCGGCGATCCACAGGAACGCGGTCACCCCGGCGTGCTTAAGGCGCGGCCAGGACACGC
This sequence comes from Nonomuraea sp. NPDC047529, assembly GCF_040642995.1. Lineage (NCBI taxonomy): Bacteria > Bacillati > Actinomycetota > Actinomycetes > Streptosporangiales > Streptosporangiaceae > Nonomuraea > Nonomuraea sp. NPDC047529. The sequence continues at coordinate 223,111 of NZ_JBEYTJ010000011.1, forward strand.
CATCGGCTCGCAGCTCGCTGTAGACAGAGCCGAGGACACGCTGGTACAGGTCAACCTCGCCCGCGTCGTCGAGCTGCGCGGCGTCGATCTCCTTGCCGTTGGCGGCCGCGATTCCCGCGGTCATGAGCCGCTGGCAGAGCAGGCCGGTGTCGGCGTCCGGGGGCGGAACCCGGTAGGTCTTGCCGCCGATCGGGAGCGGCAGGGTGTCGTCGAAGAACTCGTCAAGATCACGGAACTTGGCCACGGGTCACGCCACCGGGTTCGGGATCTCTTCAGGGGCGCTCTGCCCGACGAATTCAATCTCAAAGGGCTCCAAATCCGTCGTCTTGCCGCCGGAGCCCTTGTAGTCCACGGTCGCGGTGCCGGTGTAGGCGTCCGGCGCCCCGTCCCTCCGGTACCAGCGCACCTCCACGGACGCCGACAGGCCGACCACGCGGCCCGCCCGGCGCACGTAGTCCTGGCCAGGGTCAGGCACGAACGTGGGCGCGCTATCGTCGCGCTTGCGGTTGCCCTTACACTTCAGCGTCCACGCCCGCTGCGTGGCCACCTCCGACGCCCAGCCGTCGCCGTCGAAATCCGAGTCGTCCTCGGTCTTGGTCTTGATCTCCTCCTCGAAGGAGGTCAGGCCCCGGAGCTTGGTCCAGGTCGCCGAAGCGTCGGGCGTGGTGTTGACCTCCACGACCCAGTCCTTGGCCAGCAGGGATCGCCATCCCATGAAGGTGCCTCCTCAGGCATGCGAAAGGCCGCCAGCGGATCCGCTAGCGGCCAAGGGAAAGAACAGGGTCAGTCGCGGTGCCGGGTCGGCCAGTGGACCGTCAGCTCGTAGCTGTCGGCCCGCTCCCACCGGCCCGAATCGTCCCGGCCGAGCGGCGCGACGATGCGCCGTTGCGCGAGCAGCACGAACACCCCGGTCACGAGCCGGACGTTGGCCAGGCCGTGCACCTGGTCGTAGACGCCGTCCGCGAGGTCATCGACGATGCGCGGGTCAGGGCCGCCGCGCATGCGGGCCTGCACCTGCACCACCGTGTCCGGGTTGACCGGGTCGTCCAGGCTGGTGCCGGTCCCGTACATGGCCAGCGCGATCGCAGGGTCCGGCGACGGCGGGAGCCCGCCGATCGTCAGCGCGGTCTGCGCCGCCGTGTAGACGCCGTCTGGGTCCCAGTCCCCCACCCCGCCGGCAGCGAGCAGCTCGGCGAGCCCGGTCAGCAGCTTGCGGGAGAAGCCGGGCGGCGGCGCGGTCACGACAGCGCCCGTTCGATGGCCGCCGCGATGATCCGCTCGATGACCTCGGCCTCCTCGCGGGCCGGGTTCTCCAGGTACTTCCACTCGCGGCCGGGCAGGTGGTTCAGGTTCGGCGTCTCGTGCTGGTACACCGCGTACGGCGTCCCGTAGGAGACGGCCGCGCGCAGCTCCGACCGGTCCACGCTGGTGGCGCCCGACCGCTCCAGGTCGCCAAACTCCAGCGGCACCCGCTGCCGGGACACCTGCAAGACGTGCTCGGAGGACAGCTCCAGGCCCTGCACGGCCCCCGCCTTCCAGCGGGCATTGATCTCGGCCGGGGTGTGGCCCGGCCGCCATTCCTCGGACCTCACTTGCACACCACCTCCACGTGATCAGGGGTGGGCAGTCGGCCGCCGTCCCGGTTGAAGGACGTGATGGCGATCATCTGGCGGCCGTTGGCCGTGATCCGCGAGCCTGCCGGGCACCTGGTGCCCGGCAGGAAGAAGATCGTGGTGTCGCTGACGACCTCGGTCCCTTCGTCGTCGCGGACCATGCGCCGCTCGTCATCGATCAGGCACGGCTCGTCCTCGATCGGCGGCTCGTAGACCGGCCCGTACGCGCCGTTCCCGCGGAACGGTTCGATGGTCGCGGTGTGCGGGAGTACCCATTGCGGCAACGAGGTCCCCACGGTCATCTCCCTTCGGCTACCAGTAGGGGCCGTCGATGACGTAACCCGGCAGCAGACCTGCCGCACGCAAGATCGACACGGCGTCCTGCGCGTATCGCGGCGGGCTGGTCGCGCCGCCGCCCACGCGTTCGAGCTGGACGCTGCCGATCTTGACCGTCCCGAACGCGGAGGCGACCCCGTAGGGATCGCCCACCGCTCGCGACCACGCGGCCTGCGCGCACGTCGCCCGCGCGATCGCCTCGCGCTCCTTCGCGTCGGCCGGACTGCCGTCTCCGCCCACGCGGTAGACGGCGCACAGGAGCAGCTCGTCGATCCGCTCCGACGCGCGCTCCAGGTCGCCGTCGATGTCTGCCGGTGCCGGGGCCTTGGTGTAGTCGGCGAAGTCCTGGGCGGTCGCGTACACCAGCACGGTGACCCCCTACGGCTCTTCGAGGACCGCGACGGTCAGGCCGGTGACGCCGCTGTAGTTGATCCACACCTTGCCGTCGCTGCGCCGGTAGACGGCGGGGAGCGGCGGGACGAGCACGTCGCCCGTGGTCGCGGGGATCGTGTACGGCCGGTCGGTGATGTCCTGGCCGTCCACGGTGCCGGGGATCTCGATCGTGACCGTCTTCGGCGTGCCGTCAGTGTTCTTGAACCGCAGCCTGCGCTTCTCGGACCATGCGAACGCGTTGCCGTCCACGTTCGCGTTGTTCGGCAGCGCCGCTGCGAGGTTCAGGCCGGCGCGCGGCACGGCCGTGACGGTGAGATCAGTCCTCGCCATTGACGATGTCTCCCTCCTGGCCGAACTCCTCGATCAGCGCCTGCTTGGACAGGGCCTGCGCGTCCCGGAGCTTCATGCCGCGCTGGATCGCGTATGCGACCCATTCCTTCTTCGGCTCGTGCTCAGCGGGCCGGGTGATCGCGGTGGCCACGTCGGCCAGTCCCGGCCCGGCCTGCCCCTGCACGGGGCCTGCGGCGGGCTCGTCCGGCACGCCGATGAGGAGCCACACCTCCAGCGCGTCCAGACGCGCCGACCGGTGCGGGTACTGCACGACCTGGCCGGTGTTGACGTTCTTGTACTGGTAAGTGGAGGAGACATCGGCGTGGATGTCCTCCACCTTGGACAGTGCGCCCATCGCGTTGACGTTCTCCCGTGCCGTCAGGGCGCCCATGTGGTCGACGGGAGTCCGGGGGCCGGGCATCAGAAGTTGGCGTCCTTCTCGATGTCCACCTGGATGATGAGGTCGGTCGGGCTGCCTCCGGCCGACACGACGGTGACGGCCAGGGTGTCGCCCTCCAGGAAGCGCCGGTTGGCCAGCCCCGCGAGCGAACCGGCCATCCAGGTGCTCGCGCTGCTCACCGACAGGTCGCCGGTGAGCAGGTTGGTGGTGACCGGCGAGCCGTTGGACGGGTTGATGGTGGTCCTGGTGCCGTTGACGGCCGCGGCGGTGCCGCCGACGCGGTAGGCGCGGACAGCCTTGATCTTGCACGGGACGGACGCCCGCCACAGCACGAAGGAGCCGGCCGCGATGTCGGCCCCCTTCAGGGTGAGTGTCTTCTCGGTGAGGCGCGGCTTGTATGCCATCGTGGAACTTCTCCTTCAGGAAGAAGGCCGCTAGCTGTTTCGCTAGCGGCCTTCGGCGTTAGTTGTCCACGTCCTTGACGAGAACGGCGCGGTTCGGGTCCAGGGTCTTCGTGCCGTAAAGGGTGTCGATCGAAATGACGTCCTGCTTGAGATCGATGTCGTAATCCATGACCACCCGGAGCGAAAAGCCCTTGTAATTCGCGACGACCGCGTTTGCGGCGCCCTGCGGCAGGATCAGGGGCCGGGTGACGAGGCAGAACGCGGTCCTGTGGAACGCCACGCCGACTTCACTCTTGCTGTTTCCCGAAGTCTGCGGAGGCACCTTGATGTTCTGGGTCGAATACGCGTCGAACCCGAAAACTCGGCGGCCGAGCGACGCTTCCCGAAGGCCGTCGGTGTCGCCGCGCACGTCAAGCTGGTGGAACAGCGGGTCGGACAGCCAGTGAGCCTTGACCTGCGGGCCGATCACCACGGACCGCTGAGACGGGGACACGTTGCGCTCGTTGAGCACACGGTCGGCGTCGATCATCACCTTGGGCGTGTCCCACGTGTGAATGTTCGGCAGGCCGCCGTTCCCCACTTCCTGGGAAACGTCGTCCCGGAGGGCGAGAAGGTCGCGGTCGATTTTCTGAGAAATCGCCTCCATCGCCGGGTTCAGGAGCTGCGTGGCGAAGTCCTGAATTTGCAGCGTCATTTCCTCCGCAGTAACAGCGAAGGAAACGTCCGCAAAATGGTTCAGCCGCACCGGAATGTCGGTCTCGACGGCGTTCTGGATCTGGATACCGGCGCTACGGTCGTACTCGTAGGCGTCGAACGTCGCGGGCTTTCGGACGTTCACGGTGTCGCCCTGCTTACCGGCGAAATCCTCGTCCAGGTCCCGGTGAACCAGTTGGGCCATGACACAGGTTTCATAAAGCGTCGCGAGCGCTGCACGCGCGATGACCTGCGGAGTGAGGAATACATTGGCCATAAGGCCGTCTCCTTACAAATGAAAAAGCGCTAGCGAATCAGCTAGCGCTGCGGCAGAGCCGCTCGTCAGGGCGTGGACTCGCGCTTGCGGCGCTTGCGGAAGTCGTCCACGGTGAGCTGGTCCTCGCCGGTGCGTCCGCCGGGCCCGCCGCCGAACTCGCCTCCGGACTTGGTGTGGGCCGCCGCCTGGGCCGCCGCGAACTTCGGGTTCTCCTCGACCGCCTTCTGGATCGTGGCGGTGACCGTCTCGGCGAACGCCTTGTCACTCGGGTCGAGGTCGCGGACGTTCGCCAGGAACGACCGGCTGTCGAGAAGCGCTTCGGCGTCGGCGCCGGCCTTAAGGGACTGGCGCACGACGGCGAGCTCGATCTGCGTCCGGCGCAGCAGGTTCGCGGCGTCGCTGTTCTGCTGCGTGAGCGCGGCCTTCTCGCCCGTGAGCTGCTCGATGACCTCGGCCGGGTCGAGAGGCTTCTCCTCCTCCGGAGCGAGGCCGAGCGCTTTGGCGATCTGCTGGGCCACCTCCTGGCGAGCGGTCTCGACGAGCTGTTCGGCGGTGGGGCCGTCCGGCTTGGTCTCGCTCTGCTTGCGCAGGTCGGCGAGCTGGGTGCGGAACTCCGCGGCCTCGGCCCTAGTGTCCTTGATCAGCTTCTGTGCCCAGGTGGGCAGGTCGGCGACCTTGCGCGGGTCGGCGACCGTGGGCTGATCGGGCTCGACGGGGGCGCCCGTGACCTCGGCGCCGCCGTCCGCGTCCGCGGGGGCGGGTGCGGCGGGCTGGCCTTCGGGCGCTGCTTCGGAGCCGCCCGCGATCAGGAAGATCGGGCGGCCATCAGCTCGGTAGCCGATTAGCGCGCCGGGCGCGGTCGGCAGGGTGTGGTGCTTCACGGTGTGGCCCTCCTGGAGCCGGACATGACGAAGGCCCGCGCCTGGCGGGCCGTGGATGCGGAAGTGTGCTGGTCAGCGGGGCCGGGGCAGGCCCTTCGAGGTGGAGATGCGCCGGGCGTCGGCCCGGTACTCGCGGGCCGTCGCGAGAGCTTTCTTCTTCGCCTCGGGGGTGAGGGCTGCGGCGGCCCGGCGCTCCCATTCGCGGGCCTGCCGCATTTTGCGGCGGACCTGCTGGGTGTCGTCGTAACTGCCGCTGGTCGCGGGTTTGGCCGCGGCCCGGGTGACGCCGGGCAGGTAGGCCGACAGCGAGTGGCGGCATCCCGGATGTAGGAGTCCCGCGAGACGGGCCTGCTCAACAGTCGCGGTCACGCGGACGGTGACCGGCTCGTTGGTGAGCAGGTTGACCTCTTCACGGTCCCCGCTCCCCCCGCGCTGGGAGAGCACCTTGCCCTCCCAGGGGTCACACCAGGAGCACGAGTAGGGCGTGGTCGAGACGATCACCAGGTCGATGCCCGCGTCCCGCAGGGTCGCAAGGTGGCCGTCCACGGCCGCGCGCGCGGTCGCGGTCCTCATCGCCATCTCGACGTAGGACTCCAGATTCCACCTGCGGATCGTGTCGGGCGGCCCGATCCCCGTCACCCCCCGGGCAGCGAGCCGGGCCAGCGCTTCCTGCGCCGCCTCGCGCCGGGTCTGCGCGCCGGTCAGGGCTCGGCCCGCGGTCTCGGCGATGACCTGCCGGTAGATGTCTTCGACCGCGCGCAGCGCCGCCAGCTCGACGGCGGCGATCTTCTCGATGGTCTGCCGGGCCAGCTCGTCCACGCCCTGCCCCGGGTTGATCAGCTTCTCGGAGCCGAGCCGGCGTGCGTCCCGGAGGACCTGTGCCAGGCGTTTGCGGACCTTGGCGTCGTGCACGCCGAGGACGGCGTTGATGACGGCCTGGTCCATCCCGGCCGCCCATGCTCCGAGCACCGACTTGCGGGCGGCCGCCTTGGCGGCGCGCTGCAGCCGGCCGATGATCCGCTCAGCCTCCTTGCGGAGCTGGGCAAGTTCGGCGAGCCGCGCGGCCTCCCACGCGTGCAGGTCCTCGTCGGCCCGGTCGACGCCGTCGGCGACTCGGGCCGCGATCCGCTGGAGAAGCACCTGCTCGGCGTCGGCGTACATGTCGGCGACACGCTGGGCCTGCTCGATCGCTGTGGCGATCTCCCGCGTAGGAGACGTCATCAGCTTGCCGTTTCGCTAGCCGATATGTCGTCGGCTTCGGGGAGGATCATTTCGCGCAGCTCGGCCGGATCTGGGGCGTTCAGGCCGTGCTCGTCGCGCAGGCGGTCCACCTCGGCCTTGACCTGGGTGTCCTCCCACTCGGGGTGCAGCATGCGGATCCGCGTGTCGAGGCTGGCGGACTGGGCGCGGTTGAGCATGTCCAGCGTCCGCGACAGCGCTTCCGGGTCGGGGGTGACGCCGTCGGGCCATTCGATCTGGGCGCGCTCGGCTACGACCTTGGTGCCGTAGATGGCGTTGTCGATGGCGAGCAGGCATTCCGACAACCAGCTCAACGCCGGGGTCCAGTAGCCGATCTTGCGGCGCCTTGTGGTGAAGCTCCGGCGTTCGCGGGAGTGGATCTCGGTCGCGGTTGCAGCCGCGCCCTCGCCCGCCTCGCCGAAGCTCTGCACGCTGTAGCCCGCGCCCCTCAGGATCTGGGCGAGCAGGCTCTTGGCGGTGGCCTGGTGCTCGGCAACGCGGATGTCGAACTGCGACACCGTGATCATGGATGAGCCGCTGCCTCCGGGCGGGGGCAGCATCCCGAGCGGCGCGTACACCTCGCGGTCGGGGTCGAACATGGCCCCGCGGCCTCGGCCCGTGTTCTGTAAGTAGACCTCGGGCACGATGATGCGGCCCTTGCCGAGTCGCAGGTCCCGCATCCAGGACGTGAACGTCTCGTCGAGGCTGTCCATCAGGATCTCGACGCCGGCGTAGTCGCTGCGGCCGAGCGCTGTGCCGCGGAGCGTCCGGTGGGGCCTCATGTTGGGGACGTAGTGCACGAGCAGCCCCCGGTAGTGGCTGTCGAACCCGCCCTCGGCGTCCACCAGTTCGCTGAACGGCTCCGTTTCCGGAAGGTCATGCAGTGGTACCTGCATGCCGAGCCGGTCATCGTCCCCCCGGTACAGGCCGTGGTAGACCCTGCCCGCTTCGTGCCGTTCGAGGTGTCGCCACACCTCGTGCTCGTCCTCATGAACGATCCGCCAGAAGGTGACGGCCTTCAGCCTGCCCTTGGAGAACTCCGGCACGGCCGCGTCAGCGGGTACGGTGTCGATGATCGGCATGTCCGACAGCTCGGTGTCCCAGCCCACCCGCAGATAGACGCCGCCGTGTGCGGCGGCGAGCTCGCCGCCTTCCAGCAGGACCGGGATCACGCCGCCGTCGGCGAGGATCTTGTCCAGCCGCTTCTGGCTCGGAGTGCCGGACAGGCGCAGCGATGGCGGCTCGGAGAACAACAGGTCCGCGGACGTGGACGCGATGTCCGCCGCGATCGGCACATGGATCTTCGTGGAGCGGGTCTGGCCCGCCGGGACCGGCGTCCCCCAGAACATGCGGGTGATTCTGTTGAGCCACCCGCCGCCCCGGACGAGCGGCCGGTCCCAGCCCTTCAGATCCAGGCCGATGCCGGGAACCACCCCGGCCCCGTACACCTTCGCGAGCTGATCGGGATCACCTGCGTACCAGGCGCCGTGCTGGGCGTACAGGAGCATCTCCGGCTTCATCACCGGGGGCGGCCACTCCTGATCAGTGGTAGGGAGCGGCATCAATCCCTCTCTTTCTCCGCCAGCAACCGCGCGAGCGTCAGCCACGAGTCGGCCAGACCCTCCATGCGCTGCATGCGCGGCAGCCCGTCCTCGAGTTCGGCATTCAGCAGCAGGCGGGCGGCGTGGCCGATGGCCTCGTCGAACGTCATGGGTCAGGTGATGGGGACGAGCCCGGACGGCAGCACCGGCCGCTCGCTGGGCGTGGTGACACGCACCCACCCCTGGTAGGTGCCGTCCCCCAGGACGAGCGCTCCCGGGCCGACCCGGATCCGGGCTCGTGCTCCGGCCCGGCCGGCTGCTCCCCAGGAGGCCAGATGCCACTGACCGTCGGCCGGTTCCTGGCCCGGCGTCGTGAACGCGACCTCGACCTGTTCGCTGCCGGAGGCGTTCTCGACGAAGAACTCCAGATACTCCAGTGACAGGCTGCTCATGGGTTCCACGCCCCCGCGCCCCCTTCCGACGTAGCGAGCGGACCAGGAGCGGATCGGCAGGCCGACCTGAAGGGGCGGGGTTCGGCGCTGCATCAGCCGTGAGGTGCCGCCTCCGGTGACGCGGCCGATGCGGAAGGTCTTCGACCCTCGCAGCGCAGAGACGATGCCGGTCGAAGTGGCGCGGTGCAGTGGCCCGCCCTGGGCCCGGTTGATCGTCCGAGCCTGCCCGACCCCCGCCACACGCGGTGTGACGTACGCCTTGCCCAGGCTCATCGAGCGGGTCGTCCCGGACGTGACGACCTGGTGGGCCTGCGGGTCGCTGCTGATCGTCCTCACGACACCGGTGGACGCTGCCCGGCCCGAGGGCCTGCGTTTGACTCGGACGGTGATGGCGGCGGTTCCGACTCCAGCGACGTGGCCAGCAGCCCGCATCCTGGTTGGCATCGTTGCTGCGACTGCGCCGGACGCCGAAGCTTGGCTGATCACCCGCACCTTGACTGCGGTCACGGGCCGGACATCCCCTGCGGTGACCACCTGTGTGGCCTGCCGGGAGCGAACGGCCAGTACGGCTGACGCCACCCCTCGCGTCTCGACCCGGGCCGCGATCAGGTCCGGCGACCGGGTGATCACGGGACGGTTGGGGTAGGCGCGACCTGCTCTCGCCATGGCGTCGCCTCCTCTACCAGGTCGCGGCGCGGTGGACGGCCGGTTGCAGCGTCAGGGGCCTACCTGGTGAGCTGACGGCTCGGACTCGGACGGTCATCCCGCGGGCGGCCAGCACCCCCGGGGACACGCTGTGGTTGCGTGACGGCGATGACGCCGTGGTCAGGGTCTGCGCCGTCAGCTCGGCGGTGATGTAGTTGCTGGAGATGTCGGCTAGCTCGGTGACGCTGCCGGGTGGTGTCCAGGAGCGGACGGCGGACGTCACATAGTGGTCGCCGGCGACCCAGCGCAGTTCCAGGTCCCCGACTGCCGCTGCGGGGCCGGCCGGGCTGGTGATCGTCGTGAGGTCGGAGGTTGCTTTCTGCTCGCCACTGTCGGTCACCGCGGGGGCCTGTAGGGGGGCGGCACTGATTGCGGCGACGGCCATCGCCATGATGCCGGGCGGGTTGCCGCTGGTACGGCCGATCTGCCAGGTGGTGTCCGCTGCGCTGGCTGGCTTCCACCAGATGCCCGTGGCCAGGATGCCGTAGGTGGTGGTGTTGTCGGTAACCGCCGACGTGAGCGGTTGCCACTCTGGGGAGCCGCCGGTCAGAGTGGCGTCCCAGATGTTGGCCTCGAACGCGAGAAAGGCCAGCAGCAGGTCGTCGGGCTGTACACCGCTAGGCGGTGGGATGACGCCTTCGGCGCCCTCGGTTATTTGCAGGATTGGGGTGCGGACGGTCGGCATTCAGCACCGTTCAACCCACAGGCACGCGGTGATCAACACTGCGGCGGCGAACTTGGCGCGGATCACGAACCCCGTGCCTGGCCCGCAGTCCGGCGAGTCGCCGAGCGGCAGGTCGTACAAGACGGTGCTGCCGTTGGGGCTGAGCGGCCAGTAGTCGACCGGCGTGAGCACGGTCGGCTCTTTGGTCGCGGCCCAAGCGGAGGCGGCCAGGAAGCCCGGCGTGATGGGGCGGCCGTAGAGCTGCTGGGGCGTGACCGCTGTCGAGTCCGCGGTGCCGGGTGGGTTCGTCGCGAACGTCGCCGCGCACAGCTCGATGTCGCCCGGCACCGCCGCAGCGGTACCGAGAGTGCCGATCCTGATCTTCTTGATCTCCAACCCGCACGCAGCGGGCGCGAGCACACCCAGGACGCTGCGGGCCGTGCCCGCGGTCAGCGCGACGACGGCCGGAGTGATGGCGGAGTATCCCGTCTTCGCCATCGTCACACCGCCCCGTAGAAGCCGGCGGGGTCGATCTGCATGACGATGTTGCTGCCGTCGGGGGTGAGTGGGAAATCATGCGCCGTCATGGGGATGACCTGGCCATCGGTCGCGGCTGTGGCGGGCCGAAAGCAGACCAGAACCTTCGACCACGCCCCCCCTGCGGCCTGCACTGCCAGCCACGTCTGGTCGGGGATGTCGATGTCCATCCGGTCCAGGGCGTCGTTCGGGGCCAGAGCGTTAAGGTCGGCGGCGCCGAGAACCTTCCTGACGTAGCCCGCGTTGGTTGCCTCGTCGGTCGAGCCGGACAGGATGTCGGCCAGCGTGTCCTTGTCCTTGAGGATGGCGTCGCTCTCGATGTTCGTCGCGGCCAGGGCGACGATGATCAGCGCCGAGGTGGCCGGGTCGCCGGTCTTGACCCGGTTGTAGAGTTCGACGCTCCTGCCCTTGCTGATGTTGAACTCGAAGTCGGCCACAGGCCAGCCCTCCTTGATCGTGTGGACGTGTGTGACGAGGGAGGCTTCACCAGCGGGCGGCACGATGGGCCGCCGCGACGGACATCAGCGGCTTGCCGGGAGCGCTGTCCAACAACGCGCCCACCCACCCTGCGTCGGACCAGGCGACGGAATCGACCCAGACTGGGGCGGTTGCTTCGCCGTGCGCGGCCCCGTACAGCGCGCCTGTCCATGTGCTGGAGGCGCCGTTCAGCGATCCGCTGAGTTCCACGGTGGGCGTGATGGCCTCAGGCAGGTTGTAGAGGCGGACGATGGCCTCGCCAGACGCCTCGCTGGTGGCCTGGAGTTCTACCCGGAACCACGCGTTGTTGGGTAGCTCGAAGGACTGCGTGGCCATCGTGGTGGTCACGAACGGCGGGGTGAACTTCCACAGCACTGCCTGGCCTTCACCGAAGTCCACCCCGAACTGCACCCCGGACGCCAGCTCCATCGCGAGCAGCGAGTAGACGATCGTGCTGGCCCTGGCGTAACAGCGTGCCCAGCGCAGGCCCGACCCTGACATCGGGAGCATGACGTATCCCGTCGCGTCGGGCGCGATCTGGGCCGACAGCAGGCCCCTGTGCGCCTGGGCCGAGCTGTAGGTGGCGTTCTCGGCGTCGGAGAACGCGTCCCCCGAGCTGACGCTGTTCGCGGAGGTGATGGCCTGGCCGGAGATGCCGCCGTCGAAGCTGTTGCTCGCTCCCGCCACGCCGTTCCTCCCCTCGGGGTGAGGTCTGGGGCGTAGCCCTGGTTCCTGCCGCCCCTCAACAGCAGGGACCAGGGCCACGCCGTGGTGCTCGACGCAGGCCATGTGGATGGGCTGCGGAGCGGGCCCGCCCGGGTCGCAAAATGCGGGGGCGGACGATTCGGGAGTCTGCGGCTACCAGCGGCTGGCGCGGTGGCTGGCAGCAGGGGATATCAGGCGGTTTCCGCCTTCGGAGGGAGGTGGCGCGGTGGGGCCGATCCAGCCTTGGTCGCTGACAGCCACGTCATCGACCCACCAGCCGGCCGGAGTGATGAAGTTCGCGGTGCTGAAGGCGGCGGTGAGCCCGATCAGCGTGCCGCTGACGGACGCGGTCGGGGTGACGGAGTCGGCGTTGTTGAACAGCCTGGTCTCCACGGGCCCGTTGAGGTCCCACATGGTCTCCACGCGCACCCACTGGTTGGTGGCGATGCCCACGTAGGTGGTGCCGAGCGAGGTGTAGGTGGGCGTCTCGGAAGCCTTGGTGAACAGCTCCAAGGCGCCGTCGCTGCGAACGTTGACGTACTGGTTGAGCTGCGAGCCGCCGTCGATGGCGTGGATGCGCACGGGGGAGGACGGCAGCCCGAGCGTGTAGATGTAGGACCGCAGATACCAGGGCCCGAAGAACGTTTCCCCGCAGTACCACTTCAGCGTGTAGTACAGAAACGAGCTCGACGCCGAGAGCTGTCCCCGGGATGGTGAGCTGGCGTACACCAGGGCGTCGGCTGCATAAAAGGCGTCCCCGCTGGTTCCTCCCGAGTTGGCGACCGTGACGGTCTGTCCGGCGACGCCCCCGTCGAAGCTGTTGCGGTAGACCGTCACGTGCTCTCCTGCGTCGAGGTGATCTGGATCCGGCCCTGCCCTTTCGTGGAAGGCGTGCGACCAAGAGCGGAAGGAGAGGCCCGGGTGGCCGGTGGCTAATAGGCGGGGATGGGGTCCAGCAGCGGTGCCCAGGCGGCCTGCGTGGTGTGCAGGCCGTACCTGGCGGCGTCCATGCTGTGGTCGTCCAACTTGATCGGGACGTCGTCGCCGATGGCGGCCTTCTTGTCGTCCCACGAGTAGCTGCCGACTTCGGACAGCCAGCCTTGGCAGCTCCGGTGGATGCGGAGGTGGTCGGCCGCGAGCAGGTTGGCGACGGTGCGGATCCCGTCGAGGACGGAGTTGTCGCCCATCGTGGGGAGCAGCCCGTCCCGATGGAGTTGGGTGATGAACGACGCGGCGGACGGGTCCACCACGATCCACTCCGGGGCGACACCGGACGTGCCGGGCCCGTAGCTACCGGGGAACGTGTCGAGCCAGCGGCCCAGCCTGGCGCTGTACTCGGCGTCGGTGAGCTGCCGGCGTTCCTGGCGGGAGTCGTAGCGCCACTCCCCTGCCAGGTAGACCCGGCGTTGCCGGTCGGCGCCGGGTGTGGAGACGCCGACCAAGATCGCGGCGAATGGGTTGACCGTGCCATAGTCCACACCCACGCTGATCCAGCGCTCCATGAGCGGCAGGTGGTCCACGACGTGCCGGTCGGGGTCGAAAGAGTCGAAGATCATGCCCTCGGCCATGCACCACTCGCCCAGGATGTAGCGGCGGTACCAGAGCCCCGAATACTCCGATTTCAGGTTGTTCACGTACGCCGGATCCAAGCTCGGATTGTCGTCCAGCGTGAAATGCCACCACTTCAAGTCAAGTTCGCCCGCACGCAGCAGAAAACGCTGACGCAGCCAATGGTTTGGAGCATCCGGATTGGTCGTCGCAAATATTTGCGCTCCTGATACCGAACAGCGGGCAAGGAGCTGATCCCAGAATGTCTCCGGGATCAGCGTGACCTCATCGACGTACGCGCCCGCACAGGTCATGCCTCTGAGCCGCGACTCAGCGCGGATGTCATTCGCCGAGATGATCTCGATCCGCCGGCCAAGCAAATTTGCGGTCGGCGCACCCCGATTATAAAAGATCCGCCGCGACACCGGGCCCGTCAGCGCTGGGTCCATCAGGGGCTCAAAGACGTTGCGTGCAATGGTGTCATTGGTCTTGCCGACGACTACCAGGCTGCCACCCCGAGGAGCGGTTGCCACGAACATCAGCCACCTAAGGAGAGAAGCGATAGTTTTCCCAGATCGAACCGCCCCGGTGAGTACATTTATCCGGGCAGTGGACTCCGCGATAGCCCGCTCCTGCATTGGCGAGAGGCTAACAATACCCGACACGGCAACCTCCTCACAGCATGAGCATCTCCAACACTGATCGCGTCCGCTTTATCGAGTTGCAGGACTTGCAGATGGGCGCGAGGTTATCCCAACGGTCAGAGCCGCCTCGAAAAACTGGGACGATGTGGTCAATCGCCGTGCTTGGGTGTCCACAGAAGACGCACGAGTCATTCCGGATCAATTCGCGGTACTCAGCGGCTTCCACATAGTCACCCTCAGTCATATCGAGGTTATTGATACGCAGTCGCTGCCGTCGTAGCGCCGCCCATGCCGTGGGGCCGGTGATCTCGCACTCGTCGCAGTAGTCGTAGCTGCCGGTCTTTCCGAGTGGACGGAGGAAGCACTCGCCACAACTCAGGCACTGCCGCTCTGCGGTTGCTGCCCCGTCACGTTTGAGTCGCTTGTAATGCCCTATGCAGTATCCCAGCCCGAAATGCGGCTTACTGCATTCTGCTACTTCGCACTCTATGCGGGGCTCTCGGTGGCCAGGCATGAATCCGAAAGGGTCACCCGTGCGCACGTAACGCTGATAGTGCATGCCACAATAGCCGCCCGCATGGTAAGGCTGCCCGCATTCTTGAAGTGCGCATCCATCACCCTTGCCCGAACTGCGTGGCGGAGCGTACAAGTCATGGCCTTTGCGGTCCCGCTTGTAATGCATGATGCACAGGCCGTCCGCCAGGTAGGTGCGGTCGCACCCGGTGATCGAGCAGGTCTTGGCGGCCTTCCACACCTGCTGGACATGCATATGGCACATGTGCCCGAGTGATCCGGGGCGCGGGTTTGCCGCTCGCGCGGGTCGATCACATTCAGGGACGGAGCAGGGCCGCTTGACCGCCTCGCCGTGCTTGGGGGTATCGAGTCGGCTCCCTTGGCGGAGTCGCTGAGCATGCATGTGACACATGCCGCCCGCTGGCGTACGCGGCTTGATCGCCTTGGCCGCTTGAGTGCATCCCACGACAGCACAGATCGGACGCTCCGGCTTGGGTGGGTCAAGGAGCGGCCGTCCACTGCGCTGACGCTCGTAATGCATGGAGCAGAGCCCTGCCGTCTTAACTCCCTTGTCGCAGCCGTCAATCGCGCATGGGGTCACGGACTGACCTTGCTTCCATGAGTTGTAATGGCTGGGACACATCGCCGTCCCAGCGTTGGCCGGATTCGCGGCGATCGCGTGGCGCTTGCAGCCTTCGATGGTGCACTGCGGGTTTTTTGAGCGGAGCCACTCCTGGTAATGGGGCACGCAACGGGCACGTTCGGGGGTGCGGGGGTTCGCAGCGGATGCCGGCCGACTACATTTGGGCACGGTACAGGTAGGTTGATTCATGTCGGCCTGCTCTCTCAGGTCGTCCACGCCCCCGGAGTGTTGTTGCCCTTGCGGGGGCACTTTGCCCTTAGTTTACCTAGGATGATCTTTGGCGACTCGCCGATATGAGCGAATAGATCAGATCGGTCGAGTATCTCCGTTTCCCACTTCGATGGCATCGAGAACCTCTACCTCGACCCCGACGCGGGTTGCGGCCTGGCGTCGCTGAATTTCGGCAAAGAGATTGCCGAGCAGGCTGACGACGTCGCTGTTCTCGGCGCCGTTGCGGTTGAGGAGGTCGAGGCCGAGCAAGCTGCTGCGGCGGGCGATCAGCCGTTCGACGGCCTCAACGGCCTTGACGTCGCCGCCGCACGCGGAGGTCCACAGGGCGGCCATCATCCGGTCGAGCCGGTCGATCTCAATCTGCAGCAGCTGCTCGCTGGACTCCTGCTGGGCGCGGGAAGCCAGTTGGAGAGCGCGCGTGACATCTTTCGAGGCGGCGGCCTGGCTGCTGTAGCCGAGCTTGTCGGCGATCGTCTTGTACTGGACACCGGCCAGCCTCATTTGGACGGCCTTGGTGCGCCGTTCAGCGATTGCGACCGCACGGGCCTTAGTAGGACGGGCCATGAGGGGAACCCCCGAATATGTGAATTGTGACCACGGACACAATCCGTGGTCGCGATCAATGGGTTAATCTGCGGAAATGCAGCACGTCAAAATGATCACCATTCAGCAACCGTGGGCCGCCCTCGTCGTGTACGGATACGTGGACGAGAATGGAAATCGGCAGTTTAAGGACGTCGAGAATCGGCCATGGACGACCGCCTATCAGGGGAAACTGCTGATCCACGCCGCGCGAAAAATCGACCCGGTCGGCATGCAAAGGGTGGACGCCCTCGGGCTGGACGTCGTAGGGACGTTGCACCGCGGCGTGATGCTCGGGTCGGTCGTGCTGGGCGAGATCGTGCGCGACAGCGACAGCCCGTGGGCCCGGCCGTTCCGTCAGCACTGGCAGATTTCCGAACCGAGCCCGGCCGTGCGCCTGCTAGAGGTGCGGGGTCAGCAGGGGCGGCTGTTCGATCCGCCGGCCGATTGGCAGCGGGGATTCTCCGAGACCGATGCGTCCCGGGCTGCGTTGTCGCGGGTCAGGGACGTGAGCCCGGGTGACCTCGGATCGCCCTTCCGGCTCCGGGTAGATCCGGCGGCGGCCCTGATGGCCGCGCTCAACGTGACGTGAGCTGGGCGGCGGGGGGCACGTACTCGAAAGAGATCACTCCGAGTCTGCGCGGGTCCAGGGACTGTTCATGCATCCAGGCGTGCGTGCTGGCGGTGCCCAGCTTGCGGTCCTGGCGCTGCATGCGCCAGCGCGGGCTCCGGGCCCGGTAAGCGTTGAGCGCCGGGTGGGAGGAGACGGCGCGCATCCGGTAGCCGCGCTCATACAGATATTGGCCCATCCATTCCGTCATCCGGCCGCCGAGCGACAATCCCTGGTAATCGGGTAGCACCACCGTGCGATGCGCCATCTTCAAATTGCGAGTGCGCGGGTGCTGGAAATGCCGGTAGCTGGTGAACGCGGCCAATTCGCCGTCCACGTATCCGGCGAAGCATTGTGCGGCCGGGTGCAGGTCAGCGGTCAGATAGTGATGGCGGCTAAACACTCGCCAGAGGGAGCGGTCCGCATGGTGGATGGCGAGCCGGAGCGCGGGCCGGGATTGAACCGACCTCCACGTGAACGAGCTCGCGGCCACGTCGTAGGTCCAGTCCGGCTGCAGCCAGTCCTCGACGTCGTAGTGGCAGGTGACGGCCACGAGCTGGCGCTCACGGCGGCGGACCGCCTTCTGCACAGCGTGCGACGCGATACGCGCTACCTGCCGGTCCACCACGCTGGTGAACTCGTCCACGACGACCAGGCCCTCATGGTCGGCCAGCGCCCGCGCGAGCCCGGCCCGGAACGCCTCCCCGTTGCTGAGAGTGGAATAAGGCCTGAGCCAGGCCGGCGGCGAGTTCAAGCCGACCGCGCCGAGCAGTCCGACGACGTCTTTGATCGACATGCCGTGCGGGAAGTCGTCCACAAGCGCCCGGTCACTCCAGTCCTGGGTGCCGACGAGGGCGTCCGGCCAGAGCTGGCGGGCGATCGTGGACTTGCCCGCGCCGGACGGGCCGACGAGCAGGCCCACGTTCCACGGCTTCTGCTCGATGGGCAGATCGACGGACCAGGAGTTGGTCAGCTTCTCCTCGATGGCGACATCGAACATGCCCTGAAGCTGCAAAACCCGAGCGGAGGGTGTGACCGGCGAGGACAAGGTGATGTTGGCACGCACCGCGCACTGCCTTTTCGTGGAGTTGGGTCGCGGAAATGATGCTGCAGATCTGGCGGGCGCAGCTCTAGTCTCGATCACGTGACAAGCCTCGACCGCGACCAGCTCGTAGCCTCGGCACAGGACTTTGCTCGGCGCGCCCTCACCGCCTACATCGACGACGACTCGCGGGTGATCCTGATCAACGCCGCGTTCTCGCTTGAGCACCTCTGCAAGGCGTACCTGTGCGACAAGCATCCTGCGCTGCTGATGGAGATCCGCAACGGGCAGTTCGACTCGTTGCTGCACCTAACCGGCCTAGGAGCGAGTGCCCGCAAGCTGAAGGAACCTCGGACGATCAGCGCGAGGGAGGCCCTCCAGCGAGTGGAGCAGCTGATGGCGGTGCGAACGCCCCGGGTCCTGCTGGAACAGCTCATCGACGTGCGAGACGGCATCGTGCACGCGGGATATCTGAGCCCGGCCAATACCCGAGCGAACTTGACCGCCTTCCTCCGGTTCTCCAACGAGCTCTACGACGAGATGAAGGTTGTGGAAGCGTCTCGTTGGAGCGAGCATGCGGAGCTGGCCGAGTCTCTGATCAGAGACTCGCTCACTGAGATCGATCACGAGGTCCAGCGCAAGATCGCAGCAGCCAAGCAGCGCCTGGTCCAGGTGATGAGCATGGTTCCTGTGGACCAGCAGAGTGCACTCGACGCCGCACGCCAAGCGCTCATGCCCACGTCATATACCTTTTTCAAGCCGAACTACAAATTCATCGACTACCCGATCGCACAGCTCTCAGCGCGCTGCCCCGCGTGCGACCACTCAGAAGCGGCCCTCTGGGGACGCATGGAATGGGGCTTCGAGAGTCTGCAAAGCATCTCCCCGATTCCCCTTTCGTCAGAAGGGCTCGACGAGAAGAGTCACTTCCTCCCAGAGGCGTTCTTCTGTGCGTCCTGCGAACTTCGGTTTGATTCCCCAGATGAACTGGAGGCCGTGGGGTTCTCCACCATAGAGATCATCACGCCTGATTGGGAAAGGGTCTGGGACGTTCAGGGACCGACGGCAGGCTGATCACATGAGAGCGCGGACCTGCCACCCTTCGTCGGCCAGGCGCTCCAGGAGGCGGGTCTGCTCTTCCTCGTTGTCGCAGGTGACGATGATGCCCCACACCTCGGGGCGGATGTCCTCGTCGGCGTCGCCCGGCTCGGGTAGTTCTTCCTCGGGCCGATGGTCGTCGGCCGCGGCCATCCGGGTGAGGTCGTCGGCGGTGTAGCCGGTGGCCGCGAGGAGGTCCGGGTCGGCGTCGCGGACGTCGGCCAGGACCTCGGCGAGCATCCGCTCTTCCCAGCCGCCCTTCTCGGTGGTGCGGTTGTTCGCGATCAGGTAGGCCTCGGCGTCCGCGTCGCTGCGGCTCGACCAGCCGCGCACGATCGGCGGCAGCCACGTTCCGTCGTCGTCGACCAGGACGCCCTCGGGCGGGGACTCCCCTGCGGCGGCCATCTCTTCGAGGACCTGGAGGCGGCCGTGGCCGACAACGAGCCGGCCGGTCCGCTCGTCCAGCTCGCCGGCGATGACGCAGCCGAACTCCTCGATCGAGCGGCGGATGGCCGGGAGGTCGTGCTCCTTGGGGTTGCGGACTGCGCGCGGGATCGCGTGCAGGCGCATGTGCTCGATGCGGCGCATCAGTCCTCCGTGTTCTGCGCGCGGTAGCCGTACTGGGCTCGCTCGTCGCTGAGCTGGCGGGCGATGAGCGCGCACGCGAGCACGTCCCACGACCGGGTTTCGACGGCTTCGTCGGGGACGTGCACGGAGGAGCCGGTGATCCGGTTACGGCCGTTCGTCTTGGTGGGGATGCCGCCGTTCGGGGTCTCCCAGCCCACGCTCCACGCCCACTTGGCCCGCTTGAGCCTGGGGCGGCCGAGGCGTTGTCGCTGGAGGGTGAGCTGCATCTGATGGGAGTCGCCTTCGGGCATCTTGATCCAGCCGAGCACCGGCCCCTCAACTGTCTCGTAGCTGTACCGCTTCGGACCGAACAGTGCCTGGATCAGGTCGAGGCTGATGGAGCCGTGCATCCACCATGGGTCGTCCCGTGACCAGTGGTTCTCGCGTGCCCACAACTTCCAGCGGATCGCCCACTCGCCGATCGACACGTTGATGACGCGGGACTCGTAGCCCTCGGGGACGAGGCGGCGCTGTAGCCACGTGCCGAACGCTTCGGTGTGGAGGTAGAGCGCGCCGAGCGGCCACACCCGCAGGTGCCCGGATACGGGGTGCTCGGCCCCGGCCGCGCCGATGGTGAGCTGGGCGGAGAAGACGCCGAACGTCTTGCCGAGGACGAGCTCGCCGCCGAGGGTGCCGGTCGGGCGTTTCGGCCACGGGCCGGGCCCCCACGTTGTGGAGCCGAGAGCCTGCATGGCCTGGGTGAACTCAGGCGTGTGCACCTTGCCGTTGTAGGGCTGGCCGACGTCGAAGTGCTTCACAGACAGGTTGCCTTGCGGGTCAGGGCGGACACCGCACCGGTCACACACCACCCACCGGGCCGCGTCGGTGCCGGGCGGCGTCGGCCCGTACCCGTCGACCACAGGTTTGTGACCATGGAGCCGGCACCAGAGCATGAGGCGCGGCACCTGGTGCGCCCAGAACCCGCGGTGGACGAGCATGCCGCGCTGGCGGCCGTCGCGCTTGAGGTAGTCGGTCGAGTGCCACCACATGATCAGTTCTCCGAGGGGTGAGAGGTGTCAGGCGTGGGGCGGCCAGTGCCAGGTGCCGGGCTGGTCGCCCTCGATCCGGCTGGTGACCCAGTAGGTGTCGTTGCCGTCCAGGTGGACCTGGAGGTTGGCGTGGGCGGTGCCGGACGTGCGCACGACCATGGCGGGGAAGACGTCGCCGACCATGACGCGGGAGCCGACGTGCGCGACGTGGCCGGCCCGGCCAGCCTGTCCGGGGAGCGCGGGCGTGCGGCCCCGCTGGGAACGCCTCGTAGTCGTCGCGGCGCCGGTTGATGGCGTCGGCGTCTTCGTCGCTGAGCTGGTTGTGGACGATGCGGCCGAGGGTCGGCACGGCGCTCATGCGGAGGGCTCCTGTGCTGGTCGAGGGCATGCGAAAGGCCCTGGACCAGGGAGGATCCAGGGTCTAGCTCACGATCTTGAATCTGAGAGGTGATCGTTCCGGGGGGTACCCGGGACATCGGCACGGGCGTGGTCGGGCGGGAGGAGCGCTCTCAGCGCTTCCGTTGAACCGTGCAGACGGGAGGAAATCCGACGTACCTACACGAATTCCAGATTGATCAAGAGAGTACACGCGGTTGTCAAGTCGTGGCAAGCGGCACCTTCAGAAGGCGTCCAGCCGTGGACCCAAACATGCCTACGTTGCCGACACAGACACTCCTAGGAAGCACTGCACAGACAACAACGATAGATGCGATAACCGTAGAGTAAGCGATGTTGATGGTCTACAAGATGATGGGCTGGCGGCACTCTAAGATGCGTCGATAAATAGCCTGTAGCATGTTGCGTAAGAAGAAGTGCGCGGCACCTTACGCTCTTGCTAGGATACGAGACATCCAGCGAGTATCTTCGCTAGAAGATGAGAGGGAACTCCGACGAAGACGTGCAATCATCGAAACGGAGTCCCCTCCCGCCCGTAGCCCAGCAAGCTTTCCAGCTAGCTGGGCTAACGGAGCAACATGGCTAAGCCCACCAGGATCTGCACGATCTGCAGAATGGTTAACACCTTCTGTAGCAGATCCCCGCTGTTGCGGCTCAGTTCTTCCATGGCCACCTCCTCTCCGCGCTCGGCGCCGACGTCAATCGCCGAGCCGTCACCGGAGAAGAATGGCAGCATCCATGCTAACGGAATCCAGCGTCCTAGGTGCTCAATCTTGGCGTTCCGTCGATGCCGCAATTATTCCAGTTGAACTGAGACTCACTTGACATGTCCATAGATCAACTCGGTCGCCCACTCGATGAGCCAGCCCGTTCGAAGATCGCCGCCAGCTTCTCCGTGTCTCCATCTAAGCGGTACAGCCGAGATCGCAACAGTGTTCAAAAGGGGTTCACTTCCCAGGAGCCTGCGCCACCGGAATACCTGCCGTGGGCTTGTCAGCTCACACGTCTATGATCCACAGCACCCGCCACGTGGATGACCAACCGTCCACTCGGCGACATTCTTCGCGTCTTAGCCCGCGGCGTGGAACTGGCGGGTCTGGTCATGCCAGGTCAGCGAAGTTCAGTATCGGGACCCCAGCACTTTGTCGGCCACGGAGCTATCGACCTCAACCCAACCGCTCCAAACGATCTCGCTATTGGCTAGCTCCGCGCCTACTCGAACACGAGTTTGCGGCGAATGCGGTTGGTTGGGTTTGTGCTTCTCGTGCCAGCCGGTATGCCACTCTGCTTTGTGAATGCCGTCGAAAGTATAACCGAGTTCGGGCCCAAGCACACCGATCTCATACGAGGGCTTCCCCTCGATCTCGCCGTGAAATCGAGTGAGTTGGATCTTCCCCATGCGATGGTTTGCGACGGTGATGACGACATCTGTACGACGCACGATGTCGTCCGGACCGATGGGGGGAAGATCATTAGCGAAGGCTTCGACGCTGATGGTCATCTCGTAGCCGCCGCGATCGTATGCTTCCCTGGCAATGATCATGCTTCGGCGTGCGATGAACACAGCGCCAACAGCAATAATGATCGAAGCCGCCGTGAAGCCACGGGCAAGTACGTCGGCTTCGGCGGCTGCAACGAGCGGGGGTAATTCCATAGCTACATCATGCCTGCTCGCGTCACTTTGTGCTCTGTCGCCTCATCTGGACTTACAGGCTTCGTTAACCGCGCCCGTTACTCGATCGCGGGGGCGACGAGATCAGACGGGTCGTCATCTAGCAGCCTGTAGGCCGTCAGATGGACCTCCGCGGTCGTGCACTCAGGGATCGTCCGGGATTCGCCTGAGACTGTTACAAGCGATTGTCGTGAGTTAGACGAAGATCAGCGACGCTTCGTAGCATCAGGTTTCGTTCGTACCTTGGAGTTCCGCAAGTCGTACCGCTCAATGTCAGCGATGAGACTCCTCCAATGGGCGTGGGCCACGCGCTGCTCTTCGTCGATGGCCATCCGCAGCGCCTCTTCGCTAGCTGACCGGACCACTGGCCTCTCCCCCGACCGATCCACTACGACATCCGGCGCCACGTTCGGGGCCAACTTCGACAAGTGCCACCCCAGCTGTGCAGCCCTCTGCACCAATTCATCCACCTCGGCGGCCCCAAGCGATGCGCCATCAGCATCGACCTGCGCCAACTCCGCCTCAACGCTCTCCCGCGCCTGCTCCACCTCGGCCAGGTCCACCGCCACGCCGGCGGCCTCCAGATGCTTCACCCGACCAATCGCCGCAGCCAGCGGACGACGCAACGCCCACACGGCGACCACCACAGCCACAGGCCAGGCGAGAGATCCAACGAGAGACGCCACCAGCTCGAAACCCGACATGACAGAGAATCGCAGGTCAGCAGCAGACTGTTACCGGTCGAAGCTCCGACCGGTAACCTGCTGAGCTGCTGCAGAGCGGTCAGTCGCCGCCGTCGCCCCCA
This sequence comes from Nonomuraea sp. NPDC047529, assembly GCF_040642995.1. Lineage (NCBI taxonomy): Bacteria > Bacillati > Actinomycetota > Actinomycetes > Streptosporangiales > Streptosporangiaceae > Nonomuraea > Nonomuraea sp. NPDC047529. The sequence continues at coordinate 246,158 of NZ_JBEYTJ010000011.1, forward strand.
TCGCCCCCGAAGCCTTCACCGCCCCGGCTCCCGCTGTATCCGGCGCCCCCCTCGGCCTGGCGGGACTTCCTCACAAGGTTGTCGATCTCCCGCGCGCGCTTCCGTTGGACCCGCCTCGCGTACCTGTTGGCGCTGCGGGTGCTGCCGACCGAGCTACCGCCGGAGCCACTGCCTGAGCCACTGCCTGAGCCGTTCATCGCCCAGATGACCAGACCGATCAACACCAGTACCGCTAGAACTTCCACGGTCCACCTCCTCCAGCCACCAAGTCGGCGGCCTTGCACTGAGCTGGTATCCGCATCATCACACAGGCGTGCCTAATGCAGGGTTAGATCACGCTCCACGGGGCCAATCGCCGCAGGTTCACTGCGGGGCGCGCAAGCCTCGCAGCTGCTGGTGAAGACCCCGCTGACGTGCCCCCCTCGCGCGATCAAGTATCTAGCTCCTGGCCCAGCCGCCCCAGCTCGTCTGCAGTCGCATGCCGCTCCACATCATCCCGGCGCCGGAACTCCTCCACGTCCGCTCGCGCGACCCGCCACTCACCGTCATCCACCCGCGCAGGGATCAGGCCCTCCTCCAATAGCTTCACCAGGAATGCCGGCGACACGTTCAACACGTCCGCCGCCTGCTGCACCGACAAATCGCCGCGCACATCCGCCACCACAACACCCCCTCCCCCGCAGCGTCCCCCAAGAGACGAGACAAACGCAACCAACCTGACCGCAGTCGCTCGGAAGCGGCGGCAGCCGAACCCCCGACTGCCCCGCCCGCCATCCGAACGTGGCAGACTAGATAGCACAGCACCACACACCAAGGGCCAACGCCGTCCCTTCCAGAACCTGGAAGGGACCAGCATGCCCTCCGCTGTTCAGGCCACCCGCGAAACCATCGACCAGCTCATGCTGCTCATCATCGCCATCGGCGGCCTCATCGCACTCACCCTCGTCATCACCCACCTGACGATCGGCACCTACCGCGCCCTCTTCCCCACCGGCCGCGCACCTCGATTGCACCGCCGCGCCCGCACTTCCCGCTCCACCACCAACAACCGATCCAGACGCACCACCCGCCGGCCCGACGCATCAAACCGCGTCGTCACCCGCCCGGCCGCATCCGGCACGAACCACCCCTCCCCCACCCACCGCCGAACCGACCCCACCGACACCCCACACCGCGCAGCCGCGCCCACAAGATCCACCCACACACCACCAGCATGAGCCAAAAAGCCGACACCAACTCCAGGCGCACGCGCGGCCGGCTGGCGGGGGGTGGGGGGCTCGCCGACACGCGAAAGCCGCGCGGCCTATGGCCGCGCGGCTTCACCTGTCGGCGCGTGCTAGATGTCGTGGCGCGAAATGCGCCTTCTGGCCTCGTACAACGCCAGGTTCGCGCGGCGCGCTTCCAATCTCGCGAGCATGCCCACAAGCGCAGCCTCGTGCGCGGTCTCGCCTTCCTGGTCCTCGTACTCATGAACAAACGCCTCGTACGCCAGGAGCGCGGCGACGGTCACGTCACGCGCGGCACTGTCCGCGATGTTGAGCGCCTTGCGTACAAGGGGAGTGATCTCCCCGAAGGCAACAAGGTTGGGCATGTTCACGATGTCCGTGGGCAGCCCGTCATAGCGGAGGATCGCGGCGAGCGCTTCGCGCGCTTCGTTGGTCGGGTCATTCGGGGTGTGCATGGTGCTCCGTTCGGTAGGTGCCGCGCGGCGGGGTAGGCCGCGCGGCGCGGGGGTTAGGCCGTTGCGGTGGTGGTGGTCCAGGTGGCGCGGTCGTTCACGTCAGCGAGCGCGTCGGCCAGCGTGTGAAGGTCGCGCATGCTGGCGCTGTTGTCCCACAGGTGGACGAACTCGCCCCACAGGCTGATGGCGGTGACGGCGGCGATACGGGCGGTGCCGTCGGTGAGCCGGAACGCGGCGTTGGCCGCCGTTTGCTCGCCGGTGCGGACGATGCTGATCTGCCCGGCGTACTGTCGGGCGCGCACGGTCGGCGGGGTGATGCCTACGGCGGCCAGCGTGCCGAGGTAGGCGGCAATCGCGCGTTCGGCGACCGCCCGGATAGTGAGTGTGCTCATGGTGCTCCGTTCGGGGAGGGTGCCCGCTGGCGGGGAAGTGCCAGCGGGCAGGGGCGGGGCTAGGGGCGGTGGTGTTGGCCGCGCGGGGCGGCAGCCTGGGGGAGACCCTGACGCATGGCGGTTTCGACGACCGCCACGGCGGTTGCGCCTTCGATCATGTGCGCGTGATCGGTAAGGGCAGTCAGGTACACGCGGAGGACATCAGGGCGTGCCTGATCGCACCGTCCGGACTCGTAGAGCACTTCGGCGAAGACGGCCCACGCGCTCACGGCGAGCGTGCGCGCCATTCCGTCGGGCATGGCGAGCATGGCCGAGCTGATGCGCTGGCGGGCTCGGCCGTCCAGCTCTATGGCCTCGGCGAGTACGCGTACGGCCAGTGGTTCGATGCGTGCGCTGTGAAGTATGCGGTTGAGGGTGGCTGCAGCGTCGGCCACCTGCTGCAAGACGCCATCGGGTGGTGGCATGGTGATCTCCGTTCGGGTAGGGGCCGCGCCCCCGTGGGTAGGCGGGGGCGCGACCGTACGGCTACTTGCCAGCGTTTCCGCTAGCCGACTTGGTGGGTGTCTTGTGGGCGGGCTTGGGGTCGCTGGGCGCGGTCCTGGCGGCGCTCAGCTCCTCCGTGAGCCGGGTGATCTCCTCCTGCTGGGCGGTGTTGATCCTCTCCAGGCGGGCGACCTGGGCGCGGAGGTTCATGACCTCTTCGGCGCGGGCGATCTCCGCGCGCATCTCCTTCAGCTTGTCCCCGGTCGGGGCGGGGGCGGCGGCCAGCGGGTCATCGGCCTTGAGCCCGCCGAGAGCGAGCATGCCGATCGTGGATCGGAACACCTTCGGCTTGTTGCCGTCGCGGCGGTCGATGACGTCCGCCTCCATGTCCTCGGGGCAGGCGATCATGTCGTCGGTGTAGTCCACCTGTCCCCTGCCCAGGGTGAAGGTGCCCGCGATGACGTGCGATGCGATGACGGGCAGTCCCGCCCGGCGAACGTCGCGGTCCCAGGTGCCGCCGCTGCCCTTCTGGCGCTGGTCGGCGTCGATCGTGGCGAGGATCTTGTCCAGGATCGCGGTCGGGCTGAGCTTGAATTCCATGATCATTCTTCCTGTGATGGCGGGCCGCCCGCCCGTTGCGGGCGGCCCTGTTGGTTACTCGGATTCGGGTTGATCAATAACGGTCGTGTCGTCGCTGGTCTGCGACGACTTGACAGGGGCGGGCTTGACGGTGGGGGCTTCCGGCTGGCGCTGCTTGCGGGCCTTCCGGTTGCGCCGAACGCCGTAGATCAGCGCGCCGATGATGACCAGGGCGAGCGCTCCCGCGCCGCCCCCTCCCACAGCCATGCCCGTGGGCATGCCGGTGGCGGCCGTGTTCTGCGCTGCTAGCTGGCTCGCTAGCGCATTAAACGCGGATGCCATGCCCGGCTCATCTCCAGCGACCGACGGCATTTGTACTGGCGGTTCGGCAGGCTTGCGGCGCGTGCTGGACGCGCCTACGGGCACGGTCGGGGTGGGTAGCGCTGCCGCCGACGGGGTCGGCGGTGCGGTGACCGTGGCCGTGGGCGCGACCGTGAGCGTGACCGTAGGCGCTGCCGATGCGCTCGCCGTGACCGTGGCCGTAGCCGTAGCCGTGGCCGTCGTCGTGACGGTGGCCGTAGCCGTGGGCGTGCGCTCCGGGCTTGCCGTGGTCGTCACAGTCGCTGTGGTCGTTGCGGTTGCTGTGGTGGTGACCTCCTGCGTGATGGTCGTGACCGCGCCCGTGGGGGTGGGGTCGGGGGTGACTGGACTGCCCTTAACGGGCGCTGTGAGCGCACAGAGCAGCAGCGCGGCGGGGACGATGGCCCCCGCTGCTGCTGCGACGGTGCGTGTTGGTTGGTTGCTCACGTCGAGTACTTCGGGAGTCAGTGCAAGGTCGTTACGACTGATTATGTAACAGTGAGATAACGGTGATGAACTCCCAGTTCAGAGCACATGAAATGACCTGTAACGCGTTCGGAAGCTGTAACGCTCTCTGTCTCTATGAGGGTCCGTAGACGCGTCTCGGAGCACCCTCAGAGCGCACCTCGCACCCTCCCCGATTACGTCACCCCACCCCCCAGGGACCCGCACCTGCCCCGGATCGCGGCATCGTTTAGCGAGGCTAAAAGTCTTCGATCAAATCATCAGTAGTACTGATAATCAGTCCGCCGGATGTTGTGGCCTGGCGTTGTCGTATGTCGTACGTCGGTGTCCGGTTTGTTGGTGATCTTCGCGTTCGAGCGAAGCTCTGTAGTGGTCGCTGAGCGCTCTTTCTCGACCTTTTGGTATGTGGACACACAAAACCCCCCCGTCGCGTCTCTGTGGTGATCTACAGACGCGTACAGGGGGGTATGCGGGTTATGTCATCAGCTAGCATTCTCGCTAGCTGCTACAGAATCGGATGGTAAGTACGAAATCGGTCAGCGGCGAGTCGTGGTGCTGAGCGCGGGCACGGGCGGCATCGACAGGCGGGGCGCGAGGTTGCGGATGCGGTCGCGGAGCCGCTTGCGCTGCTGGGGTGGCTTGGGCGGCTGGGAGTGGTCGGGGCAGTGGTCGTGCTCGTGTCCGTGGTCGGGGTCGTGGTGGTGGGTCCAGCCTTCTTTCGCGGCGAAGGCTCGGGCGATGGCGGGGGTGCCGACTCCGACGACTGTGGTGATGGCGGTGCAGCCTGCGTAGTTGCAGACCACGCTGATGGTCGGGAGGGGGATGGCGGTCACGAGGGGGTTGGTCCTTTCGGGATGCCGCTGGCGCGGATGCTGGTACAGGGGTGGCAGTGGTCGAGGTCGTCCTGGCTGCTCCAGCCGGCGTCGGCTGCTTGGGCGCGGGCGAGTTCGGGGTCGGTGGCGTGGACGCGGATGGTGGCCATGCATCGGCTGGTGTTGCAGGTGATTTCGGTGAAGGTGCGGGCGGTCATCGTCGTCTCGTTCGGTAGAGGGTCTTGACGCGGCTGGCTGCCGGCCAGGTGGGGCGGCGGAGTGCGCGGGTGAGGCGTCGCCAGTCGGTGTCGGTGAGGTGCGTGGTTTCGTCGATCCACATGTTGGTGAGGGTGACGCCTCGCCAGCGGTGGGGTCGGGGGTGGTGGGTCATCGGCGTTTCCGGTGGTAGGTGATCTTCGTGTGGGTGGCTCGGGGCCAGCGGGTGTTGCGCCGGGCGCGGGCGCGCTGGTCGAGCTCCTTGAGGTGGGTGCGTCGCTGGCGAGGGCTGATGGTGTGCCAGGCGCCGTTGATGAGGAGGGTTGCGTGGAGGGCGGGGCCGAGCTTGTGGAACGCGGCGCCGAGCTGTTCGGCTGCGGCGCTGAGTTGCGTCAGCATGGGGGCGAGCTGGGCCCGTATCTGGGCGTGGAGTTCGCGCAGGTCGTGGGTCACTGCTGTTCCTTGCGGGCGGCGTGGTCGCGGGCGGCGCGGCCGGCGGCGATGATCGGGTCGAGTTTGCGGAGTGGGGGCTTCCAGCCGTTGGCGTTGAGCCAGTCGGCGATGGCGGTGACGTCGTCTTCGAGGAGTGCGGCTTGGATGTGGGGTTGGAGGATGGCGCGGAGTGCGGCGTGCATGGTTTTCCAGGTGGCTTCGATGTCAGGGTCGGCGGCCATGCGGATCCTTTCTGCTGGCCGTTTCGCTAGCTCTTATGGGGTGGTGGTGGTTCGGCCTCTTGGAGGGGGATCATCCACGTGTTGATCTTGGTGGTGGCGGGCTCGATTCTCCCCCTTCCACCTCAGCGCCGTATGGAGGGTCATGCGCGTCATTGGTAGGTAGTGGGGAGGTGCTTGGTAGGTGGGCGGATGCTGCATCCGGTGTTCTTGGTAGCAGCATCCGGTGATCCGGTAGCAGCATCCGGTGATTACTCGCCGGTACGCCCTGGAACACCGGATGCAGCATCACATGATCAAGGGTTATCCACAGGCTCATCACCGGGGGAAGCATCCGGTGATCGCGGCCGCCTGGTCCTCTTCGGCGGTGGCGGCTCCACCCCCTCCGGGACGGCCAGCTCACGCTCGCCTGGGTCGAGCATCGATACCCGCTCCAACAGGTCATCAGGGATCGCGAGCCGGTACTCGTCCGCCAACGCGCGACGCCCCTGCGACGACCCCTGGACTACCCGCACGAGCAGCCCAACGTCGCGTAACCGCCCCAAGGCCAGCCGCACCGTCCGCTCACTCAACCGCGTCACCCGGGCCAGCCTCTCCGCAGACGGCCGAACCCTCGTCCCGTCTGGATTGCCGTACGTGGCCGCGACCAGCGCAACATGCTGTACGGTCGCCGAGTTGATCCGCTTCTTCCCCTCACCGAACCCCAACTCGGCTCGCCGTACCACGGCAATCCATGTCCAGTAGATCGGCTTGCCAGCCACCCCGCTCCCCTCGACACGCTCGAACCGCGCCCTGAGGGAAGGGCATGATGCTGATCACGGTACGACCCGCGCCTATCCACGCAGAACCACCAACCGCCCGTCCTCGCCCAGCTCACCTAGCACGGCCACGAGACAGCGATGCCCGTCGACGTCGAAGCACCGCACGCACGCGCCCCGCCGCTCGGCCACGTCCTTGACGTGGTACTGGCACGCGGCGGCAAGCAGCACATGCTCATGGATGCACCCGACGACCACGCGCACCACCACCTCGCCGCCGCACGCCTCCCCATGAGGGCTACGCCGAGCCCGACAGCCAGCACCGGCCCCCCGCTGGCCCGTCATCGGGACCCCGGCAGTTCGCGCCGGTTCCCCGCCTGGTCGATCTCCGCGATAGGCCACGACCGGCACAGGTGACCGCGCCGGCCGCATGGCGAGCACCACACCCCGCCTCCGCTGGCGAGATCATGCACGTGGTGGTGGCAGTACTCGTCGGCCTCCAGATGCCGGTGCGCGCACGTCATGATGAATCGGCGCACCATCGGCTCCCCGCACGCAGGACCGTCCGGCCCCCACGTGCGCACGTCGCACGCCACCGCTACGCCTCCCCCGCGACATCCACCGCGGCGACCCCGATCAGCCGGCAGTCGTGCCCCTCCCGCATGCACGGGATGCACATCACCTGCCCGTCGCGGGCGTGCTGCAGGTGCACCTCGCACAGGCGGCCCTGCCGGACATGCCCGTGGACGCACACCGCGGCATAGACGGCCACCTGGTCCCCGCCGCACTCCGTCCACTCCAGGCCCGGCACGGGGCGGGCCCCACATGCGGCCTCATCGCTCGATCGCGCGCTAGCGAGAACGCTAGCCACTACAGGCGTCATGAGCCGCTCGACGGCCGGGCCGCACCAGCCGCACGCCTGGCGATCATCTCGACGATGCCGTACGGGCGGCGCTGAACGTGGGTCAGGTCCTCCAGCAGCCGCACGATCGCGCCATCCCGGATGACCGGCGCCCACCTGGCCAGGAGATCCCACACGTCGGGCAGCCGGTCCACGAACACCCGCTCGTACCCGTCGCCGTCCGACAGGATCAGAACATGACGGGGCACCATGTCCCGTCTGAACCACACCACGATCGCCGGGGCCGCCGACTCCCAGCTTCCGATCTGCTGTCTCGGCTCGTAGCCAAGCCGCGACAGCAGCTTCCCTTCTTCCTCGTCCGGCCGGGCCTGGGCCGCGACGAGGTCTTCGCCCTCGATCCACTCCCCCGCCGTGTAGTACCACGCGAGCTGCTTCACAGATCTGTCTCCTTCACTGCCCTGATGAAGTGCTTGAACGGCTCCAACTTCGCCAGTTCCTCCTTGAGCCGCCGGTTCTCGGCCCGCAACGCCTCGACATCAGCGCGCAACTCCGACCGCACCGACAGGAACATCGCGTTCTTCTCCTTGACCTCCCGCCGCAGGCCGGCGTTCTCGGCCTGCAACCGATCGATCGTGGCGGCCGCCGTCCGCCCGGTCTCCAGCAGCTTCATGAGCTGCGCGTACTCATCGGACGCAGGTGCGGGCGCAGGCGGCGGGGGTGACGCGGGTGTCTTGCGCGCGGCCACATCGGCGGGCGTCGGCTGGCGCGTCACGGTCAGGTTGCCGTCGTGCCAGGCGTCGCGGATCCACCACAGCGAGGGGTTGCCGCGCCGCTGGCACCTGATGTGCTGGGTGTCGCGCAGGTACCGGGACACCTCCTCCTGGTAGACGAGATCCCAGTCGGCGCCCACGCTGCGCAACACCGACGTGAGCGTGCCCCTCCACAGCACCCCCCTCACGCGGGCGTTCGTCTCCGTCTCGTCGCCCTGCTTGGCGGCTTCCTCACGCAGCAGGTCGTACAGGGCCCTGGCGTCGGCGGCGAGGTCTTCCTTGCGCGACGACCCCTCAAACCGGGCGACGTCGCCGATCTTCGGCATGCAGTCATCAGCTCCTTGCGGCGTTGCAGGTAGAGCGGCAGTTTCCAGGACGGGTTCCGCAGCAGGCAGCTCCTGATGGCCGATCACCTTGCCCAGGAGGAAGGCCAACACCTCGCTCTCCCGCCTGCGCAACACGTCCACCCACGACTGGTTGTCCAGGTCAGCGGCGATGCGCAGGTGACCGTTGACGACGTCGAAGCTCACCCCCGACCGGAAGGCGGCCGTCACCAGCTCCTGCACCGGCCACTCGTCCCCCGCGCGCCTGTCCTGGAGCGAGTCGACGACCGCGGCCTGCATCGGGCCGCGCGTGGCGAGCTGCCGGATCCGGGCTCTCGCGTTAGTCAGCTGACTACCGACCGCGCGGTCCGGCACGGACTGCGACAGCTTCGTGGCCGGGTTCGTCACTCTCCACTCAGGGCCCACCTTCTCCACGAGGAAACCGTGAGTCTTCGCCTCGCGGCGGACCATCTTCTCCATGTCGCTGCGGCGGCTCATCCGCCGCCTCCGGTGCCGCGCCCGCCGAACCCGCCACGGGAGATCACCCGGCCCGACCTGGAGGTGATCGACACGTTGCCGGACGGCCGGACCGTCGTCCCGCCGCGCACGTACCCGCCGCGGCTCGTGCCGCCGTACACCCACCGCACGTACGCGGCGTGGCTGTCGCAAAAGGTGTCATCCATCATCCGGTACGTGCCGTCCGTCTCGGCCGTGACCATCACGCAGTCGGCGACGACCTCGTCCTCCGAGACCGCGTACAGCAGTCCTGCGACAGCGGCAATCGACGTGACCGCGCCGAGCGCTATCTTGGCCGTCGCCATGCGGCGCTCTCGCCTCTCGCGCTCCCGCCTTCTGTGCTCATACATCGGCGCCGCCGTCCTCACCCAGAACCTTGTCCAGCTCCGCCAGGACCTGACGCGTCAGCGACGCGACGCGGCCGGCCATCTCCTCGCGGCGGAACTGCTCGAACAGATCAGCGTGGACGGCAATCACCCGTTCCGCTGCCACCCGGCGCGCTCTCAAGCCCATCGACACCGTCCCAGGCGACCAGGGCAGATGAAGTGGACAGGAGGCGTGGCGCGAAGTCGTGGGGTAGCTGCGCGTGATCTTCATGATCGTGAGCACCATCGCCACCGGCGGCCCGCACGGGGTGTTGCGGACCTTGGTCGCCTCGGCGCACGCCTCCAGGTCGCCCTCACGCCAGCGGCGCACGTACGTTCTACGCCGCGGGGTCTGCTCATACAGGACGAACCCTTCGTCTTCGGGACGGATACGGTCAGCCATCGCCGTGCTCCAGGGCGGTCAAGGCGACTTCGGCGAGCTGGTTGACGTGGGTGGGATCGCCGGCGAGGTCGGGCCACGCGGCCGTCAGTGCGCGCCGGATCGTGCGGCGGCGTGCGTCGCGGTCCTGGTCGGGCAGCAGGTCATGCAACGCCTGGGGCCAGCTCGTGAACCGCACGGCCCGGTCGTCGAGATAGGCGGACGCGGGCAGCTTGCGGTTGGTCACCAGCAGCACGCCGCGCTCCACCCAGAAGCGCAGGTCGTCCGACGGGTCGGTGGCCACCAGCAGCTCGTGCGACGCCAGCCAGTCGGCGACCTCGCGCGGGTTCCGGCTGGTGTGGATGAACACGCTGTAGTGCTCCATCAGCGTGCGCAGCCCATCGAGTGCGCCGTCCATTGGCGGGTCGTAGATGGTGCCGTCAGCCCAGCCACGGCTGTAGCGGTGCACGACTCTGTCGAAGTCAACCGCCACGGTTCTGATCACGGTGTCCCTTTCATGTTGGCCAGCGGTGAAGAGCTGGCGTTGTGGGGTGAGTCGAACGAGGGCCCGGCACCCCGCTTGGGTGCCGGGCCCTCACCAACGGGGTCGCGGTGGAAGGCCCCGCCGTCTGCGGCGCGCGTCGTCCAGCCGGGTCACGTTGTCCGGCAGGACGACGGGCACACCCTTCGTGCACGACGCGACGTGCGGATAGAAGACCTGCTCGAACAGCGCTTTCGGCCGGTCGGCGGGCGGGCGGCGAGACCGCCACACGCCGAGCCCGTCCCGGATCGCTACGGTGTTGCCGTCCAGGTTCGGTTTCGGGTCCACGGCGAACGGCCGCCCGGCCTCGGTGATGGTCCACAGGACCGGCTGCTCACACACGTCGCATCGGGACAGCTCATGCCGGGTTGGCGCGAGGGTCGATCCCCCCGAGCAGGCCGTGCCGGTGGAGGGCGCGGGCGGCAGCAACATCGTCGGCTCCAACACCCCATCCCTCGATGACGCAGAGGGCGTTGCCGTACTCGTCGGTGACGGCAGTGCGAGGGAGGCGGAGGCGGGCGCGCTTGCGGCGGCGCTGTCCGGGTTTGAGGCGCGGGGGCCGGTCGTCAGGGTCGAACATGAGATTTCTCCTTGCTGGTCGGGCGGGCAGTAGCAGCGCAGCGGCGCGCAGTACCCAGGCGGGGGCGGCAGAGGCGCGTGGTCGGCGCACCGTCTGCCGAAGGTGTAGAGGCGGGTGGGCGTCTTACCGCACGGGCCAGGGCCGAAGGTGCACGGCGCGGTCGACGGCGACGCCCCCGTCACTCGCTGTCGTCCTTCTTCTCCGGCGGGCCCGCCTGCCCGCCGTCGATGATCTTGTAGAAGGCGGGGGTGATGATGAGGACGCCGATGGCGAGAATGAGCACGCCGAGGCCCTGATCGACCTGGAAGACGTACCAGGCGGCAGCGAGCATCGCCGCGATGACGACGAGGAACGCTGCCAGCCGGATCACGCGGCCACGTCCAATCCCGACCACAGCCGGATCACCGCGCCGGGCACGCGCAGCGCGTCCGGCTCGCCCGGCTGGCCGACGTACACCTTGGCCAGCCTGCGGTACTCGGTGACGCGCGCGTCGTCCTTCCACACCCCTGCCTGGGTGAGAGCGTCCTCCGTGCTGCGCAGGAGCTTCGAGACATCCGGCGCGCTCGCGGGCCGCCACCACAGGGCCTTCGACCAGCGGACTCCGGCAGGCCACCACGTCGGGCGGCCGGACGGCTTGTCGCCCATCGTGAACACCATCTCGCCCACGATCGGCCCGTCCAGCCGCGCGAACGGTTCGCCGGCCGCGGCGCGGCGGTCGATCTCGTCCATCGCGGCCTGGCGGACGTCCTGCCGCCACGGCTTGACGGTGGCGTTCTGCTCGATCATCCGGTTCTTGCCGACAGGCCTTTTGGAGCCCTGCGAGCCGGGTGTGCCGTACACCGTGATCGTGATCAGGGGTGGTGTCACTGTGCCCTCCTCAGGCGTTGAGAGATCTCGACTACCAGCCCGTCCAGCGACGGATCGGGGTCGAGATCGGGTTGACGATCCGTACCGGCGAGCCGCTCCAACTCGATGCGGCGCCGGTCACGGCGGACGTCCAGCGCGACGCCGGCGGCGACGACCAGGCCGACGAGGGCCGCGGCCAGGCCAACGAGGGCGAGCAGGCCAACGAGCACGTACACGGCGATCACCTGCGGGGCCCCTTGCCTCGTGCGTGCCAGCCGATGAGCAGGCCGATGGTGGCCGACAGGACGCCCCACCCGGCCATGAGCCACGCGAACAGGCCCATCGCCGGGAGGGACGCGAACAGCGGTCCGTTCACTGGGGCGCGACCGCCAGCTCGGCCAGGCGAACGTTCTCGGCATTCAGTTCCTGGATGTCGCGTTCGGCCTGCTCCAGCGCCTCTTGCGCGGCCCGCAACCTGCCGGGGTAGGCACTCGTTTCGAGAGCCTGCTTGGCGATGGCGACGACTTCCGCGACGCGAGCGATTTCGCTAGCAAACGGCCGGATGTCTGCCCAATCGGCCAGGTCCACGATGTCGTTGAGCGCGTCTCCGAAGGCGGTGGCCTCCCTCCCAACGTCGGCCATATGTGCCTGCACCGCGTAGATCTGTGCCCACAGCTCGACCTCGCGCATGTCCTGCACCCGCTGGGTCAGATGCCAGGTGATGAGACAGGCGACGCCGGTCAGAACGACCCATCCGGCCAGCCACGGCAGCGCCGCGATCACCACGTGCCCCTTTCCGCGCAGGCCGGGTACGTCGCCCGTTCGGGACAGGCGTCCCACGTCGTCCGGTTGACGACTCGCTCGTCCTGCTCGCCGTCGCGCAGGCCCAGGTACCACTCCGGCAGAGTCCGATGCACGTTCACGTAGCGGGCGACGCACGTGCGTGCCGTGCGTCGCCGCGTGCCGGTGCCGTACGTGGTCGTCTTCCAGGCTCCGCAACTCGTGGTCGTCCACGCGCGCGGCGGCTCGTATCGTCGGTGTGTCACCTGCCCCTGCGCCGGTGCCGTCGCACAACTTGCGGCGAGCAGGACGCTGGCGAACGCCAGTGGAGCCTTCGTGTTGATGTTCATGACGATCTCTCATTCATCGGGCCAGGTCGCCCACACGGCGGCCAGCTCGGCGGCGAACACGATCAGGACGAGGGACGCCAGGACGCGCGGCTCGCGTCCACGCGCCTCTCGGTCTTTGGCGGCGGTGCTCTGCGGTGTGTGGTCCCGCCAGAGGATGGCGCCAGCCAGAGTGACGGCGAAGACGAACGCGATGAGCGCGAACGTGAGCTGTCCCAGGATGCGGCTCATGTGCGGCTCGCTGTCGGGCAGATCGTCATCACAGCGCCCACACGAGCGCGACGAGACCTTGCGTGACGGCCCAGAGCACGGCCCAGCCGAACGCGATGGTCATCAGCGTTCCCAGAGACTCGTACACCCAGGCCATCACGGCCAGGAGGGAGGCGATGCCTCTCATCGGCCACCTCGGGTGCAGCGGCTGGCGGTCCGGCTAGCGCGTTGCCGGGAGGTGTCCACGTCCTGCAGGAGGCTCGTGGCGTCGACCGCGTGCAGGGTGACGCGGTGCCCGTACAGCACCGCGCGGAGCTGCGCGAGGGTGGGCATGCCGTTGGCGTACTCCCACACGCGTCTGCCGGCCGTGTTGGTGCCGCGCGCGTAGAAGGTGTCGTTGTCGGCGTCCCAGCCGACCGTGACGCTGCCGCAGTGGACAGGGAAGGTGCGGAAGATCACCGCTCCTCCCGTGGCGTCACGGCGGGCTGCGCCGGCCTCGGCATCACGCTGGTCAGGTCACGGGTTTCCTCCCCCGGCGTCGGTCCGCCGTGCGCCGGGCAGGGGCCGTGCTCACTGCACCCGCACTCGCGCGGCTGGAGCGGCGGCGCGCTGGCCGCGCGCGTGGGGGTGCTGAGCGGGGTGACGGCGGGCACGTACGGGCGCACCGCGTGGGTGGTCTCGCGGACCAGATGCACGGGGGTGCTGGCCCTGGCGACGACGTCCTGGTTGCCCGTGCCCACGCATTCCGGGCAGCCAGCCCCCTGGCAGGTGAAGCATGGGGTGATGCTCTCGGCGTGGCACGGCAGGTCGAGACGGTGAACCATCTGGGGCGTGTCCGGCGTCCCGCACGAGCACGTCGGCTGCGCCGTGAGCCCCGCAGCGGCGCGGACGCGTTCCTGCTCCGCGCGCTTGTGCCGGGTGAGAGCGGCCTCGATGTCGCGGCGCACGGCCGGCAGAACGGCCTGCAGCCGGTCCAGGACGAGGGCGCCGTCGATCAGGTCTCGGGGGTCCTTGGCGTCGACGCTGTACCGGTATTCGCCGATCACGAGGGTGACGGCGTGCTCCGTCGTGTCATGAAACACGTCGGCCGGGCTGGGCTGGCCCTTGTTGACGGTGATGGACATGGGCATGAGCGGATCTCCTTGAGGGGTAGGTGCCCGGCCCGCGCTGCGCGGGCCGGGCGCGGAGCATGGGTCAGGACGCGGGCTGTTCCCCGCGTGCGGCCTGCGCGGCCTGGAGGGCCTCGTCCCATGCGTGGGTCTGGCCCTTGCAGGCGGTCAGGACGTCGATGACGTCCTGGAGATGGTCGAAGGCGATCTGGTGCGGTCGCAGGACCGTGTAGCCGAGCAGCGCCGACAGGTCGCGCAGCCGGTCCTCCTCGGGAATCGGCTTGTCGAGCCCGTCGAACAGGGCCGCGATGGAGCTGAGGAACCGCTTGCGCTCCTGCTGCCGGGGCAGGTGCTTGCCGTCGCGGAGCTGCTGGAGGAACGCGTTCAGCTCGTTCGGTGCGGCTTCACGGGCACCGACGTTCATAGCCTTGCGGAATGCTCCCGCCAGGGCCTGCGGCTGGCCGCCCGCTTCGGCCCACTTGGCGCGGATCAGCTCTCTGATGTGCTCCGGAGTCAGCTCGTCCGAACCCGGCGCGGGCGGGACGGGGGCAGCGGCGTCTGCGGGGGCTTCGAGACGATCAAGGATTTGAGACGCCTGGTCGAAGGTCAGGTCCTTGCGGGACTCGACCGTCACGCCGAGGATGCGGCCGAGCTCGGCGCGCACCGCCTCATCGTCGGTGATATTCCGCTCGGCCAGCGCGGCGTGGATCAGGTTCATCATCGCCTTGGTCGGCTTCCGCTTCGCCGGGGTCGGCTGGTCCGGCTCGGCCGACGAGCGGCTGGGCGGGAAGACCTCGCCCTCCATCGTGGGCAGCGGGATCTTCTTCAGCTCTTCGATCAGCTCGGCGGCCTGTTCCTCGCTGAGCTGCCGGGCCGACTTGCGCTCCTTGAACAGCCTTTCCACGAGATCGAGCGCCTGCTCCTTGCTCATCTTGCGGTCGCGCACGAGCCCGGCGATCTCGCGGTCCTGGTCCCCGGTCAGGCCGCCGCTGGGGAACGACTCGCGGATGGTGACGGACTCGCGGACGGACTGAGCGGGGTTCTCCGCGTCCGCCTCGTCGGCGCGGTCTGGGTGGGTGGTCACCTCGGCCGGGTTGGCGGTCGGGTCGAAGTCGAGCCGTACGCCCTCGTCCACGGACATGCCGATGGCCAGGTCGAGCGCGGTCGGGATGGCCTTGACCAGCCTGGCCCGGATCATCGTTTTGCGTGCCATCTCGTCGAAGTGGTCACGCCACGGGCCGACGATCCCGCGCTCCCGGCTCTTGGCCATCGCGAACTTGTCGCGATGCTCCTCCATCTCCCGGCGCGACATGGGCTCGGTGATGATGCTGTGCCCGCGCACCCGGGCGATGGCGTAGTACAGGACTGCCTCGCCGCGAGGACCGCCGTCAGCGGGCGGCTCGTGCTCCAGCGTGTCGCCGTCCAGCCCGTAGATGAGCTTGAACCTGTCGTTGGCATACCGGATGCGTGAGACGACGCCCTGCACGGCCGGATGGCGATAGGCCAGGTCCACGTAGCCGCGGTAGCCGATGATGAGCTGGGCTTCGAGGCGGTTGTTCTCCCTGTAGTTCTTGAACGGCAGCAGCCAGGCGTGGCCAAGACCAGAGACACCGGGACGCAGTCCGAGCTGTGCGCACGTCATCAGCGCGCCGAGCACGGTCGGCGCGTGCGCCTGAGCCAGCTTCGGGGTCGCACGCAGGCTGTTCAGGGCGTCCTGCTTGAGCTGGGCGACCGTCACTCCCTTCGGCAGCGCCGCCTCGAACTCGGCGGTGTGCTTGCCGATGCGGGCGTTCATCTCCTCGATCAGAGCGGGCAAGGTGTCGCTCACGCGGCCTCCTCCGTGGTGTCGTCAGGGAGATCAGGCGGTGGCACCTGATCCAGCTTGTTGTCGGGCTTCACGTACGGCAGGCCCTTGCTCGACAACTGGCGCAGCGCGTAGTCGTAGCCGCCGTGCATCGCGCGGCGGGCGGTGCCCATGAACGCGCCGACCTTGGACAGCGCCAGCCGCTTACGGCTCTCAGCCGCGTCCATGCCGAGGACGGCCGCATGCAGCTCGGCCGCCAGTTCGGCGGGCAACTGCACGGTGGCGTCGCGGTCGATCTTCGGATGCAACTTGCGGACCGTGGCGTACGTGGCCGGGTGCTCGTCGAGCTCCGGCATCTCGTCCCAGAACACCGACGCCAGGAAGTCCTCGGCCGCGTCCCGCAGCACCTGCGCCTCGGCCGGGTCGTACTCGACGACGTACTCGCGGAACTGCAGGCGGCCGTCGAGCAGGACGACCCGCCACCGCTTCACCCCGAAGGCGTCCATGTACCAGACGACCTGCACCCGGTAGTAGATCGGCACCTCGTCCGTTCCCGGGCGGCCCCAGCCGGAGCCGTCCGCGTCCGCGTCGGTCTTGGCCTCGACTCCCTCGACCAGCACGCCGTCTCGGAAGCACAGGCCGTCCGGGCTGGCCAGGTGGTAGTCCCGATCGACGTTCACGTACGTGCCGCCCCGCCGCACCCGGAACTCCGGATGCTGGTCGGCGTACCACTTGAGCAGGGCGGGCTCCAGGTAGTTGCCCCGGCTCTGTGCGGCCGTGGTCGGGTCTGGCTGGACGAGCCCCTTCTGCAAGGCCCACTCCGAGTAGGGCGACGACCACGGCGATTTCCCGATCACCGCGGCGATCGAGGAGCCGCCCAGCCGGCCGCGCCGGATCCGGCGTCCGCGGCGGCTGTCCGGGCGGTACCGGCCCAGACGGCGGGCGGTTCCCGCCATCTGGGTCAGCACGGCCGCTCCTGGCTGCGCCGCGGACTCGGCTTCTCCAGCGTGAACGGGCCGTAGTAGCGGTGCGCTTGCGCGATCTGAAGGTTGCCCGGGTAGTAGGCGCCGAACTCCGACCTCAGCGCGACGTAGCCGTCCTCGCATTCGCGGCCGTCAGCAGTGCAATCGAGGCAGCCGATTTCGCTGGCCTCCCACCGCTTGCCGTTCCGGTCGCGCCACATGTCTTCCGGTACCGGCGGCCACTCAGCGGTGGTCAATAGCCGGTGACGCACCTCGGCTTTGTCGGTGCGGAACCACGCATCGACCATCCGGCTGCCGGGCTGACCGATGCCGAACCGGTGCGGGTCCTTCGGGTCAACGTGGACGATCACGCCCCAGCGGACGATTTCGACGTGGTCGCCCTTGCGGTAGCGGGGGCCGCTCACTGGCTGCTCTCCTGTTCGAGGCGCTGCTTGCCGGGCGTCTTGAGGCGGAACGGTCCATACAGCTCGTCCGCTCTCTTGAGCCCGTCCTTGTCCTCGAAGCGGGCACCGAACTCGGACGTGAGGGCGAGGCCGTGCCCGTCGTCCTCGGCCGCGTGGGTGAACCAGTCCTTGCCCGTGCCGTCCGTCCAGATGTCGCCGGGCAGTGGCGGCCACTGCACGGCGGTCACCAGCGTGTGCCGGACACTGCCGTCGTCTGTCCGGAACCAGGCGTCGACTGTCGCGCTGCCGCGCTGGCCAACGCCGAACCAGGCAGGATCGGCCTGATCGACGGCGGTGATCACCCCGCGACGCACGAACTCGACCTCGTCGCCGATCGAGTAGAGGCTGTCGCTCATCGCCCGGCCTCCCTTTCGAGTCGGACGCGGCCGGGGATTTCCAGGTGGAAGGTGCCGTGCTGCTGGATCGCCTTGAGCAGGCGGTCCTCGCCGGAGTGGCAGGCCCCGAACTCGCTGACCAGGATGATGAGGTCAGGCCGGTCGGGGTCGGTCTCGACCTGGCAGAACCAGCGCTTGCGATTGCGGTCGAGCCACACGTCGCCGGGCAGCGGCGGCCATTCCGCAGTGGCCACCAGGACGTGGTTGATGCTGCGGTCGTCGGTGCGGAAGGACACCAGGCCCCGATCGCCGTGGCGGAGCTGGTAGCGGGCCGGATCCTCCGGGTTGGCGCTGTCGATAACACCGGCGATGGTGAGGGTGACGTGGTCGCCCACGCGGTAGACGATCATCCGGCGCTCCCCCACGTGGTCCAGGGCGTGGAGGCCGGGTAGGGGGCCGGTTCCCAGCCCTTCGCCTCGAACTCCTCGTGCAGCGCGCCGAGCCACTCCAGGTGGGCGGCCAGGCCGTCGTCGTCCGACAGAAGCGGCGAGCCCATCACCGGGACACCTCCTGCTTCCTGGCCTCGACCTCATCCAGCCGGTAGAGCCAGCGGCCGTCGGGCTGCCGGTGCGGGTACAGGCCGGCGAGGGCCAGGCGGCGCACCTGACGGGTGGTGATGTCGAGCGTGTCGGCGGCCTGGGCGCGGGTGAGGAACGCGTTCGTCACGCTCCCTCCTGGGCGGCGGCGCTGAGGCGCTCCAGAAGCTCGGCGCGCAGCGTGTCAATGACGAGGTGAGAGACGGGGGCGAGCTGCAGGCCCTCCTCGTACATGGCGAGAAGCTCGTCACCTGACAAGGTGCGGGCCTGGGCCTTCATGTTCTCGGCGAACGTGGCGCCGAAGGAGGAAGCGGGGGCGCCCGGGCGCCCCCGCTCCGGACGCGCTTCGGCTACACGATCGCTGTGAGGGGCGGTGCACTCCCGTGAGCGCGCGTTATGGCTAGCGAGTTCGCTAGCGGCTTGGAGGACGCTGGTCATGCGGTTCTCGTTTCGAGGTCGGCGGGGGCGGGGGTAGACGCCTCCGCGTCGGTGCTGGAGGGGTAGGTCAGTCGGCTGGCCAGGTGCTCCACGGCCGCGCCCGCGGGGATGCGCAGGGCGCGGGCATGGATGCGGAAGTGGGCGATGTCGCCGCGCGCGACGAGGGCGTGGACGGTGCGGTCGCTGACGGCCATGAGCTCGGCGGCCTCGGCGACGGTCAGCAGATTCAGATCGGCGACCTCGTCGAGGGTGACGGGGACGCCCGCCTTGAGCTTGGCCAGGGTGTCGCGGTAAGGCCAGCTCAGCGCGGCATATAGAGACTCGCCCGAGAGTCCCGCGCCTGCGGGGCGGATCCTGGGGGCGGCAGTTCTCGCGGGCTGAGAGAGGATGACGAGTCCTGCTGCGACGAGTGCGGTGAGTACGTCCGGGGGGATGGTTCCTTTCGACTCGCGGAGGGCGTGCAGCACGGCCTCTCGTCGTTCCCGTCGTTCCCGTCGGGAGATCTCCGTTCGCTTCTTGCGCACGTGCGCACCCCCTCTCACGTGTTGTTGATCTTGGTTGAACTATGGTCACGCACCCGTCGAACATAGTGTGATTTGTGTGAGAGGGTCAACGCTTTTGCGGTTCTGTGTTCACACAAACTCACACACGCGCGGGCATACGTGTGAGCTCGTGTAGCAGATCGGCACACGTGTAGGCCAAAAGCCACACGCCTTGATACGGTGGCCGTCGGCGCGAAAGAACCGCAGTCAGATGACGAAGGGAGGGCGGCCGTGGCCACCAGCACACGCGGCGAGACCCTGCCATACGCACAGCAAGGCGCATTTCTCAAAGCCAAGCGAACGGCACGGCTCGACGGCCTCAAAGTCGCCGAAGTCGCACGGCTTTTCGCCGAGATGACTCGCAGGAAGTTCAGCCGCAACAACATCGACCACTGGGAGTCCGGCCGGCGCGAAGCCGACGACCACCAGGTGGTCGTCCTCGCCCTCATCTACCGCAACATCGAGCCGAACGAACTCGAGCACGACATGGGCCGTCCCGGTGCCGCCCGCCTGCTGGAACGTGTACGAGAGCACGGAGCGCCGGAACTCGGCATCCCAGCGCCCCATGCCGTACCCGCCACGCACCCAGCGCTCGATCTAGACCAGCTCACCGATCGTCAGCGCCGCCAGATCGAGCAGATCCGCGCCATGCGCGACACTACCCCCGCAGAGCAGGACCGCATGATCGCCTCACTGCTCAAGCACTACGAATCCACCGCCGACCTAGTCGACGTCCAGCTCGGCATCGACACCGCCTGAGGTCAGGCGTCGACTACCTTCGACAGCCACCCGGCGCGCGTCGCGTGCAGAGCGAGCTGAAAGCGCGTGTCCACGCCGGCCCGATCCATGAGCTGCTGGATTCGGCGAATCACCGTGCGCTTGGAGATGGTGAGCGTCGTGGCGATCTGCTGCTCGGTGGCTCCTCTGGCCAGATGCCGCAGGATCGTAATCTCCTGCTGGGTGGGCCTGGTGTCATCCGTTCCGTTGTTGCGCCAGGCCGTCCTGCGTGGCAGGGCCCGCTCCCAGAACACGTCGAACGTCGCCACCAGCGCGTCCAGCACCGTGCCTGCGTGGATCAGGAGCACTGGCATCGTCTCCCCGGGCGCCTGAGGGACCAGCGCCTGGCGCCGGTCGCCGATGATCAGCTTGAAGGGCAGTCTGTCGATGACGCGGACCTCGCACCCGCTGTCGGCCGAGTGCTGCGCAGCGGCGACGGCGGCCTCGTCCGTGAACGCCTCTTCCTCTACCAGAATCCGGCACCGCGGGTGATCGCTGGGGTCCAGCACACGCCGGTCCCCCGTGACGACCTGAAAGGGGGCTGTCACGAACGACAGCAGCTCGCTGCGGGCCGAGCCCTCGATGTGGCTGAAGGTCCGCCGGATGTGCGCCGGGTCAGTCAGTACTTCGACCGGCACGCCGTCGCCGTAGTGACGGCTGTTCGACTGGTAGAGCGCTTCGTACTCGGTCATCAGCGCCTCGGCCGCGTTGATGGCACGCTGCCGTTCCAGCAGCCGGCCCTTCAGGGCTAGGCCGGGGCGGGCTGCGGTGAGCACGTCTTCCCCGTAGATCAACCCATCATCGCGTAGCCGCTCGATGATGGCGCCCTCTGCCGGGTTGAGGGCGAAGGAGTCCGCACGCAGGGGCCCTTCGCGTAACAACAGGCGGTAGAGCGCCTCGGCGTCGTCGTCGAGGCCGAAAATCTGGTACATGCCTTCCCCATGGCCTGGGCCCCGTCAGGCCGGGACCTGTTTCTACGTTCTGGCCGCCCTGGCAGCTCTGTCAGCCGCGGCTTCTCGTCCATGCACGTGTCCCATGCGATACGCCCGATACGCCTTGGCCGCCCGACGCTGGGCGGGGTGGAGCCGGACCGCCAGCAACGTGAGAGGCAGCGCCACTGCGGCGACCCATCCAGCGAACAGCAGCATCTCGTCCTCACCGAGTTGGCCACCCCCGGTGAGGGTGGCCGGACAGGCGATCCAGCTTGTGCCCGCCCCGATCGCGGATGTCAGCCAGGCGCGATCGAATCGGCGTGGCCGGACATCCACTGGGCGCACCGTCCCGATCACCAGCCGCCCATGTGCGCCTGCAGCGCAGCGGGCACCTCGTTCGCCTTGGCGTAGGTGACGCTCTTACTCGTCGTGGTAATACGCGTCGTGGTGATCGTCACCGACCCGTCATGGTTGACGACCTTGGTGTAGGTGGTGCTGGTTGTGGTGACGGGCGCGCCAGACGGCGCGGTCGTCACAGGGGAACCCGCAGGACTCTCCGACGCGGCCGGCTCGGGGCTTACCGTAGGTCCCTGCGTGAGCACCGGCTCGCTGGCGCCGGTTGTAGCGGGGGCAGGCTCGTCATCGGCGTAAGCCGCGGTCGCGGTGGCCAGTAGTACGGCCGCCCCTGCCGTGGCGAGCAGGGTCCGTGCGGTGCGGGACAGTCGAGACAGCATGGTGGCGCCTTTCTCAGATCGAGGGATTGTCCACGTACAGCGGTTCACCTGCTGACGAACGCCAAGCCTGGATGTCAGCGATGTTTGTTACCGCTCGTGGAGGAATATGCAAATGGCCCACCCGTGTTCCTGTCCAGCCTTTCTGGCGGCACGTTCCAACCATGGCACGAAAGTGCCATATGGGACGCTACCAAAACTGTGTGTGATCGGTGCAGATTGTGAAAGAACGTAACGATCGACGCCAGAGGCGTGACGATGAAATTCATGCGTGACACAGTGTGGTGGTTCAAAGCTCAACATCCCTAAGATGAGGGACTGCCGTCGTGATCGAATCCACCAGGGTGCTCGGCATGAGCACCCTGTTCACCTTCCTGCTCGCCGCCGCAGGCGAGCCGCCCCTACCCATCGCCGGCACTAGCGTCGCCGTCATGGCCCTGCTCACCAGCGCATTCACCAAAAGGGTCGAGTCCTGGCCATCGCCGCCCCCCGTGCCCACAGAGATTGCCTACGAGGCGGGCCTGCGCGATGGCCATCGCAGCGCGCAGCGCCAACGCTGAGAATGGCACGCTCCAGGCCCGCGGCACGCCGACCTGGAGCGTGTTCCTACACAGAGCCGTCGGGAAGGTCGAAGCGCTGGCTCCCCCGGACGCCGGCGAGGAACACGCGCCACTCGTGCGGGGTGAACTGGTTGATCGGCCCGGCCAAATCGGGGCCCTCTCCGGCGGGGGACGATCCTGCTACCTCGATGCGGTTCCCCGACAACCGCACCCACACACAGCCCCCGGACTCCGACTGTGTGGCCTTACGCCATGCCTCCGTCAAATGCTCCTTGCTCGGCACGCTGCTCGTCATGCTGCTCGGCACGCACAAACTCCTCGCGGATCGAATCGATCAGATCGGCCGACGCCTCCGGCGTCAGCGCGACGCGGGTCAGATGCTCGAAGCGTCGCTCGTACTCCTGCGCAACGCCCGCGCCGAGATCAACGATCTCATCCACGCCACCCTCTCGATACAGCACGGTCCGTGCATCCTGCATTTGAAACAGCACGAAGGAGCAGGTCAGGCCCGCGTGTGCGCCGACCGAACGCGGCACCACGCGCAACTGCACCGTCGGCCAGCCGCCGACCTCAAGGAGATGGGCGAGCTGTTCCACCATCACCGCGGAGCGTCCGACTGGCCGATGCAGCGCGTCCTCGCTCACGATGGCGTCCACCGTCAGTGGATCAGACTCATGGCTGAGGACCCATCGCCGGGCGATTCTCGCCCTTGCCCGCAACCGCACGAGGTCCTCCCCCTCCCATGGCCGGTCGGCGCTGATGACCTCGCAGGCGTAAGAGAACGTCTGGAGCAGCCCGGGAATCACCTGGGCCTGCCAGTAGCACAGGCGTCTGGCCTCGGTCTCATAGACGATGAACGGGCCGAGAACCTGACGGAATTCGCCGCGCCTCCACCAGGGCGTGCGCCGGGCATCGGTGATCAGCTGCAGGCACAGCTCGCGGGCTGCCTCGTCCGCCTGGCAGAGGTCCAGGACGTCGCGTACATACCCGGGCGTGACTAGGGTCAGGCCGTTCTCGACCTGCGAGACCTTGCCGCTCGCGCACCCCAGCCTCTGGGCGACCTGAGTAATGGTGAGGCCCCGCGCCAGCCGCAGAGCCCGCAGCTCACGGCCTAGCTTCTCCTGTTGTAAGGGCGGACTCATGCGCGGCATGCGGCGATTGTCCCGGAACACCCCTTCGGCCGGAACGCCCTCACTTAATTGGATCGAATTCGTAATCAGAAATTCTGAATTACTGTAAACCTTCTTGCCATCTCGGGCGTCAAGCCCTCTCCCGGGGTCGGACATAAGAAACCCCGGCATCTTCATGCCGGGGTTCCCATGAGCAACTCAACCGCTGCGACCCTACGACGCCTCGTCCTCGTTGACAATGCGCTGGACCACCCGAACCGGGATACCCGTGATCTCGGCGATACGGTTCCGCGTCACCAGGCTCTTCTTCTCGGCGGCCGGAACGCCCTCAGGTGGAGCCGCCGCAACACGGATCGCGACGTGCAGGCGAGTCGTCGGCTCGGCCATCGCCCGCTGGTACGCCTCGTCGGCAGCTTGTTTGGCCTTCGCGTACTCCTCTGCCACCGTCTGTAGATCCCGTTCCGCTTCCGCGCGTTGCTCTGCCGGGGGGAGCCGCCCGGGGTGTCGCCTGGCCATGGTCAGCATCGTAGTCGCCTGGTGCTCGTCGGCGATCTCCTTCACACGGCGGTGATATTCCTGCCCGGTCCAGAGGCTGTTGCAGCCGCCGACCCGCAGGTCGCACTCGATGTACGTCTCCCCGGCCACCTGGATCAAGGCCCGGAGGTCGCATGACGGGCATGGGCCCGTCAGGTAGTCCACCTGCACCCGCCAGGGAGCGAGTGCGTGCGCGGTCCGGCGCAGCCCCGCCAGTTCGTCGCACATGTCGCTGATCCACGGTCTGGCGGCCGGCCACTCCAGATCCTGGGCCAGCCACAGGGCGAGGCCGGTGATCGACGTGTGGCTCGGGTACATCAAGCCGCGGTGCTCGGCGATGAGCCACACCCAGGACTTCAGGACGTGCTCGATGTGAGCGACGTGATCGAGGACGTCCAGCCTGATCGGCACCGGGGCCTCGCGACTACCGGAGACCTTCGGCCCTCCCCCGCTGCCGGGCGCGACATGGTAGGACAGCCATCGTTCAAGCGTGGGCGTGATCCGCACGTCGCGCTCCAGCCGCGTCTGGCAGGACGTGCAGATGAGCCAGCCGGATGCGGCCTGGCGGGGACCCCGCTGTCCACCGCAGCGAGGGGCGACACACAGCGGGGCCTCGCTCAACACTCACGCTCTCTTCCAGGCCAGAAGGGGATGGCAAGTCGATAGCCTATCCGCTAGCTATTAAATACGACAGCGTTCCTCATGACCTCCGCGATCTCTCTGGTGGTCCAGTCGCGTCCTGCCCGCCGCACCCGTCTCGGCCATCAAGTGGAAGTTCTTGCCGACCAGGACGGGTGGGACGCCCTCGCTACGCGACCGGTGAGAGTAAGCAGCCTGGCCATTCTCCGCGTCATGTTCCCGTCTTGGGGCTGCTGCTCGCACGCGCTCGGCAACACCTCACGGTGGTGAGTCAAGAAGCACATGCCTTCACCTGTGGATCTGAGTCTCTCGCGAGTCTGCGCGTCAAGAAGCCGGAGCCTCACTGATCGGAATCGGGCAGCGTTAGCCCACGACCAGTGTGCTGATCGCTTATGAAGAGACCGGGTACTTTCAAATCCTGGCGCGCGCATTGATGCAGGCGATTGATCGCCGCAAATACTGCTCTGTGCAGTGAACGCCATTCTTCAAGTGAACACTCAATTCGACGTCGGGCCGCCCAGTCGATGCGGGCTGCGGCCATATTCACCTCGTGCGCCTTTTCGATGACTTGATCATTGGCTAACAGCATTACTCGCTCAAATGCCACGGCGCGTTGGCCTTCTGCTGCTGTAAGTGCATCTAGGAGCTGCCCCCATTGGCCCCCTGGGGAGTCAGGTTCACGCGGGCTTTCATAAAGACGTACAGCGGAGTAGATGCATGATCGGACCTTCCCGATGTAATCGGCATACGCTTCAAGGTTGCGTTCGTCCCATCTGATCTGCAGCTGTCGCCGGTGCCGTGACCGTTCGGTGGCAGAATTCGTCGCGTATGTCACGACTGCGCCTACTATCACTGCCGCAATCGTTATAACCTGCGTGAGTAGATTCACCAGCCCCTCCTCCTCTGATCACCAACATACCCACTCATGTCGGTGGCGTGTATGCGCCGCTTCGGCGAGCCTATCTAGCGTGAGGTTCTCCTCTGGGCAAGAATATAAACGCCATACACCATCTCTGTGTTACTGCTTTCGCATTATGATATGGCCGGAACTCGCGCAGGGCCATACTCGCACCGCCCCGTCCACAAACGCTAAGCTCCATCGCGATGGACGACCTGGCATTTCTGTTGCAGACGGGCGCGCTGCTGCACCCCGTCCAGCGGCTCGATCGCGATGATCGAGCCGCCGATCTTGCGCCGGTAGCCGTGGTAGATCATGTCCGGCTACATCAGAGGGGCCCGTACTTGTTGTCGAGCTTGTGCCAGATGGCCTCGCCCAGCTTGACGATGCCGTCCGGGTCGGTGAAGAAGTCCAGCGCCCACGCGAGCTGCTCGCCGCCCTCCTCTCCTGCCGCGCACACGGCCAAGGCCGGCCGCACCAGCTCGGCCACCTGATCGCTGGTCAGCCCGAGCTTGGCATACCGGTCGAGGTCGAACCGCTGGTTGAGGTCGGCGACGATCTCGCGGGCCGTCTGCCGGTCGGCGTCGACGTCGTTCTCCTCGATGGGAGTGACTGCGATGACCTTGCCGTCGTCGCTGTCCTCGAAGGAGTAGGCGATGTCGAACAGTCCCTGGCGGGCTCCGTCGTCGATCTCATCTCGGGTAGCCAGCTCCGTGCACATCAGGGCCGCACGATAGACGGAGACAGGGTCCTCCTGCTCGCCGCTGACGGCTGTGGGAATGATCTCCACATTGACGTAGGGATTGTCAGGCGCGGCACCAAGCAGGGTGACGACCTGCTTAATTCCCTCGCGTCCGATATAGGCGTCGATGCTCATTGGCAGCAATCTCCTTCCAGGAGGCACCCGTACCGGTCACACCGGTCGTGCGGGCAGTTCGGGCCGTGCGCGGACACGCACCCCCGGGGGTCATCGACGGCGATCACCGTCACCTCCGGCGCGAGCTCCGCCGGGGGCTCTTGGGCAACTTCAGCCAGCTCGACAGGCGCGGGGCCGGCCGGTGCGGGCGGGGCAGGCTCGGCGCGGAGGCGGAGCATCGCGTGGGCGATCGCACCCACGGGCCCGCGGTGCTGGCCACCCGCGCGGAGATACTCCTCGGCGCAGGCGCGCAGGAAGGCGTACCTCAAGGTGCCGTCAGCGTTGACGCCTTGCTCGACGGAGGTGTCGGCGAGGCGGGCGGCCACCTTGCGCACGATGGGGTCCAGGGTGAGTTCGTCCACGGCGCGCAAGTAGTGGGCGGGCGGGTGGGTCACCGCGCCTCCCACTGCTGGAGCGCGGCCTTGAGCATGTCGAGGCGGCGCTCACCGAACTGAGGGATTCCCAGCAGTTCGGCGTCACTGCGGGCGCGCAGTTCGCCGATGGTCGTGATGCCCGCGTTCTTCAGTGGGGTGGTGACGTGCCAGGTCAGGCCCGGCAGTGTTGCCTTGATGTTCGCATCTGCGGGTAGGCCGGTCTGCGCGATGAGCTCGGCGACGGTCACAGCACCTCCCACTGGCCGGTGCGGGTGTTGAGGTAGTGGATCTCAGCCGACCCGGTGTCGCTCTTGGCCCAGTCGAGCGGCGCGAACCACAGCTCGCCGCCCTCCTGTCCCGGCGGGACGATGATCCGGCCGGCGTAGTCGAGGTTGCCGTCGCCGTCGTAGAGCCGCCACGGCGTGCCTTCGCCCGCTTTCAGACGGCGGGTGAGCTGGTAGTGCGTGGTGAGATCGGCGTTCGCCGAAGCGATGAACCTGTTGGCCCGGGACTCTTCGGGCCTGATCGCGATGTGATCTTCGGTGATGATCCAGGCGTGGGGATCGGCCATCTCGTCATCTCCTTCGGTGGGTGGGGTGGTGCAGGAAGTGCGGCTGCTTGTCGCCGCCATGGATGCGGATCGCGTACTCCTCTTCGGTGGTGAGCACGATCGCCCGCAGGTACTCGATGCCTTCGGACAGGGCACGGCGGATGCGGTGCCAGCCGTCGATCGGGAAGTGGCCCGCGTCAGCGATGAGGACGACGATCAGAGGCTCGTCCAGGTCCACAGCGTTCGCGTGGTCCCTGTCGGTCGCGATGAGGCTGAGGATGCCTGCCCAGTCGGCCGGGGCCAGCCTGCCGTTCGGGTCGCGTCCGGCGGCCAGCGCCTTGGCGGCGGTGACGTCCCAGGCGTAGGCCAGCATGTGGAACGTCTCGCCAGGTGGTGCGCCGGTCACCGCGCCGGGCCCGGCGGGGCGATCTCGCACTGCTCGGGACCGCCCGCCTGACGGATGGCGTCGGCGAGCTGGGCGTGCAGGTGGTGCGCCTCTTCGGCGCTGAGGGCATGCCTGGGCAGGTTCAGGACGACGCTGGCGCCGGTCCAACGGGCCATCAGGTCGGTGCTGTCGCTGGGCTGCGAGCCGGGCGGCCGGTCGGCACAGCAGATCAGCCAGTCCTGCATCATGGGGGCAGGGATGGTGCCTCGGATGAACAGCGTGAGCTTCCCGTTGTTGTCGCGGTCGAGCCCGATGAATCGGACGAGCATGCGCCGCTTGTACTCCTCCTCGCGGTCGCCCCAGGCGATGGCGACCCGCCCCGTGTCGAGGTGGCCGGTCAGATGGTGGATGGCGGACATGATGCCCGCCGTGGTGGTGAGGTCGAAGCGAACTGCCACGATGCTCCTCCTGAAGGGGGCGGCCCCGCTTACTGCGAGGCCGCCTGCGGTTTCGCTAGCGGATAGATGCTGTAGGGCTGGTGTCGAGGCGGGTGCCGCCTACGTCGGCGCGTCGGCCGGCCTCGGCGCCTCTGTGCCAGGCGTCGTTGTTGACCTTGACCTTGCGGGCCCGACGCAGGTTCGGGTAGAGCTTGGCGAACAGCGTGTCCACGACCTCGTCGTTCTTCAGAAGCACGACAGCAGTGCTGACCTCGCCGGGCTTGTCCTGGGCGGCCTGCTCGTCGGCGGCGTGCTTCTCGGCCGCTTCGAGCTTGGCGGTCGCTTCGGTGATGAAGCCGAACATCCACGAGCGGAGGTAGACGGTTTTCGACTCCCCCTGTGGGATGCGCTGCTGGGCCATGCCGCCGAGCATCTGCAGCAGCAGGCTTGGGTAGAGCAGCTCAACCCTGTCCAGGTCGTAGGCGAAGCCGACCATTTCCACGGTGGCGTCCTTCAGGCCGGGGACGCGCATGGTGACCGTGCGACACCGCAGGGCCTTGGCGACGTTGTGGAGAAGGACGGCCTGTTCCTTGCTCCACGGATGGGGGCAGGCGATCTCGCGGAGCTGAGGCTTCTCCCGTCCCGAGGAGAGGTAGCCGAGGCGGGCCTGGTCGATGCCGTACTTGGCCATGAGGGCGCGGGCCGCGGCCATGAAGGTTTCGCGTTCGTGCTCGTTGGTGGTGCCTTCGGCCTTGGCCAGTGCTTTGCGGATGCGGTTGAAGGTCCTCTTGCTGGCTTCGGTGGTCATGGGTCTCCGTTCTTCGGGAGGTGGTGGGCGCCCTGCCGGGGGTAGAGGCAGGGGCGCGGGGTGATCAGTGGCGGGTGGCGTTGCGGTCGTCTGCGGTGAACCCGCCCCCGCGAGAGACCATTCGTCCCGCGCGGGTCAGTGTCTCGGCGGTGCGGTGGGAGGAGTACGACAGGGTCGTGTCCGCTCCGATCCCCATGTCGCCAGCGGCGGCGAAAGCGTCCTGATCGGCACCGAGGAACACGAAGACCCACCCCTTGGCCTGCAGCTCGTTGATGAGGCGGCGGACCTGGCGGCGAGAGCGCCACTCGGTGGAGGCGTTCTCCAGACCGTCGGTGAGGATGACGACGGTGATGCGGCCAGGCACGTCGCTGTCGGGCATGGCGTCGAAGTGGGCGCGCTTGGTGGTGAGGGTGGAGCCGACGGCGTCGAGGAGAGCGGTCATGCCCGTGGGGTGAAGGGTGTAGTCCGGGACATCGGCCAGCCGGGAGTACTCGTAGACGGGCTCGCAGTGGTTGCTGAACTGGTAGAGCGAGACGTAGGTCTCGCCCGGGTTGGCGGCCTGCTCGGCAAGGAATGCCTTAAGGCCGCCCTCAGTGTCGCTTGCGACAGTCAGCATGCTGCCGGAGCGGTCCAAGATCACCGTGATGTCGTGGCGGTTGCTGTTAGGCACGTTGGTCCCTTTCAGGGTGGAGGTGAGAGGTCGGCCGGACGGCCGGGCTCTGGGCTTGCGCAGGCTGGTCACTCAGCGAACAGCGCGCGGCCGTCGAGGAGTTCGACGGTGGTGTTCGTCTCAGTGGCCAGCTCATCGAAGGCGCCGCGGTTGGCGTCCCACCAGGCGGCATCGACAGCCCGGTAGCCGGCGTGAGCGCCGTTCTGGTCGCGCAGGGTGAAGGCGACGGCCTGGCGGACGTCGAGGACGACGCCGGTCCGGGGGCAGGTGATCTGCTGGGTGATGAGGTGCTTGAGGGTCATGCGGTCGGCGGCGGTGTCGGGTGCGAGGTCGCCGAGGAGGGTGCGCATGATGTCGTGCATGTGGCTCCGTTTCGGTATCGGCTAGCGGTCACGCTAGCGCTTACAGTCCCTCGGTCGGGGGTTGGGGTTCCGGGGGGTGATCACTGTCTCAGAAGTCGGTGCGTTGTTGCAATGACTCTGAGAGATGCTGAGAGGTTCTTGTGGACGCGGTTCCCGTTCGGGGTGAGCGATTCCCTCGCAGTGCGGGGTATGCGCGTCAGCGACGCTCTGAGGGGTTCTCGGGTGATGTGCGCTGACCTGGTCAATTGCTTGCGGTCCAGCTAGCGCACAGCGTGCCGCAGTTGCGAAAAACGCGCATCGGCTGAAGACTGATGCCAACCGTGATCCGCGACTCAACGGAGGCGACACCCCCCGATGGCCAGGAAAGCTGCGAAGTCCCAGCAAGGGCCCGGCACTCGCCAGCTCGCCGTCGTTGACGTCGCCGGCAAATCGGCGGGCACGTCCAACTCGCAAGCGAAAACGCCAGTTGCGCGGCGCACAGCCCCGAAGGACGTGTACCGGCTCACGGTACGTACCACTCCCGAGATGAACGCTAGGCTCACCACCGCTCATCAGCGCTTTCACCTGGGGCCCCAGCCGATCGTGATCGAGGCGCTCAACGCCTACGCCGATGCCCTCGACGTCCCGCGTGACCTCCCGATCCCCCACCCGGAGGACCGGCCCCGCCGCGCAGCCCCCGTGAACCAGGACCGCAGGAGTCGCAGCCCCAGAGGCGTCAGGCGGGAAGAGCCTCCGAAGATCGGCACCCGGCTCGACCCGCTGACCGACGCCCGCCTCACCGCCGTATGGGAGCTCACCGGCGACGGCCCCGAGAGAATCGTCAACACCGCACTCAACGTCTGGATGAGCCGCAAGGGCATCCGAGGCTCGGGCACTGGTACCGCTTCGGCGTCGATCAGCGCGTGACGGTAAGGGGCGGGTCGGCTGCCCGCATGTCCACGAGGTGCACGACCATCTGCTTGGCGAGCGCCACCGGGTGCCTGGCGAACTCGTCCCAGCCGACGAACACGTTCTTGGCCTCCCTCACCGGGCCCAGTACGCCGGGGCGGAACAGGTCCGCCAGAACGCCGGCCGGCTCCGTCCGGGCCACCGTGTAGGCCGTGCTGGAGCTCTGGAGCTGCGGGCACCACTCCAGAGACAGGCTGATGCAGTCGCGGCAGGTGGGCGGCGCGTTGGTCAGTCGATCGAGCTCGCTGGCGACGAAGTTGGTCTTCGTGACCACGTAGGAGATCCTGCCCGTCTCCGGGATCACCGCTGATCTCCGGCACACCTGGCAGAGGTTCTTGCGCATCATCGTCCACTGCCGCTTGTGGTTGAGCATGCGCCACATCGGGTCTCCGCGCATCGTGTCATGGACACGGCCCAGCAGAATGCCGCGCCGCCAGTCCGTGCGGGGATTGACGTTGACGTGCTCCAGGCGCATCGCGCCTTCGGATCCTGTGTGCCGCCTGAAGATCAGCTGCTGATAGACCGCCTCCTCCGTCCTGGCGAGAATCGCCGGGACCGGCATGCCCGCGGCGGTGCGGTCAATCACTGCACCTCCAGCTCTTCGCTGAGGCGCACGCCCTGCGGATCCACCTCCCCTGCCTCCAGGAGCATGCATAGCCGCTGCCGGTAGCTGATCTCGGCCAGCGCGTCTTCCAGGCGGATGAGTTCTTCTTCTGGTCCCCAGCCGTATGCCATCTTTTCGTCCTCGTCACGCTGGGGGCGCCCACGGGTAGATGGGCCCCCGGGTTTCGGAAAGCCATTAAATCGCAACCTTAGCGCTTAAGCGCTAAGACGCTATGGAGGAACGGCGCTATAGCCCTGATGTCATCGCCATGTGACCTTGGACCACACAGCTGATCGCCCGCTGTTCAAGCAGCTCGCCGATGTGCTGCGCCAGAAGATCCGTGACCGGGCCCTCGCGCCGGGCGACAAGCTGCCATCCCTGCACCGCCTGGCAGCCGAGTACGGCGTGAGCGTCGCCACGGTGGAGGACGCTCTCGCCGAACTGCGCGGTGAAGGACTCATCGAGTCACGCAAGGGCGTGGGCAGCTTCGTCCTGGAACAGGCCGACCGTCAGACCGTCACCGTGGAGGGGCCGGCCGTTGTGCGCGCTCGCATGCCGACGCCGGACGAGCGGCGCGACCTCGGGCTGCCCGCGCAGGGTGTGCCCGTCCTGGTGGTCGAGGAGGACGGCCAGGAGCGCGTGCTCCCGGCCAATCGAACGAGGCTGGAGATCCCGCCCCGCTAACTACTTGGGGCGGCGCAGGCCCTCCCGGCTCGCGATGCGTGCGAGATGCTCCACCTTGATGCCGAGTCTGCGGGCGATGTCCACCGTAGACTCGGCGGTGGGGTACGAGGCGCGCAGGTCCGCCATCTGCTCGTCCGTCAGCCTGATCTTCGGCAATCGGCCCTGGCCCCGCCGGTTGGGCCGGTGGACGCCGGCGTCGGATGCGAGCCGGTAGACGGTGGCCGTGCTCACGTCGAAGTCGGCCGCGATTTCGGCCACGGTGCTGTCCAGGTCCTCGGTGTAGCGGCGCAGCAGCTCCGAGCGTTCTTCCTGTGCCAGCGGCGGCTTGAGCCCCTCGTCCGCATCCTGTTCGGAAACTGGCTGCGACTGCTGGTCCTGCCATCGGCCGTGCAGGTCGGCGATCAGGTCCTGCACGGCCTCTCCCTGCACTCGCGCGTACCGAGTGGACGCGCGGGGCACCGTCAAACCGGACAGCCTGCGGGCCTTCCAGCCGACGACGGCGCCGGTCGTGTCGCTGCGGATGGGCTCGATGCTGCCGATCCGCTCCCCTGCCACGAGCACCGTCTTGCGCACCGAGCCGCGCCGGGGGTCGAGCTGGTAGGCGTCAAGCTGCGCTGAGCTGTACCACTCGGGACGCCGTACAGGGTCGGTCATGGCCTTGCTTTCTACCACATCGGCGGCGCGCGCTTGCGTTCTCCCTCAGGAGCGCGTCCCGTCAATCACTCTCGAACGCTGCGGGCGACGCGCAATGCGTTTACCTTCAGAGCATGATGGCGGCTTGGGTTGCGGCGTTGTGGGGCCTCGCTGGCGGGCTCTGCGTCGAAGCCTTGGAACTGCACAGTCGGATCAAACGATCCAAGAAGTGGTCATGGAAGCGACCGATCCCGCAGGGGCGGTCAGCTTATTGGACCTCTGTAGCGATACGGGCTGGACTGGGCGCGGTGCTCGCAGCAGCAGCCGCTGCCAGTGGCCAGGTAGCTGGCCCAATCGCCGCGCTGGGGCTCGGTGTAGCAGCTCCTCTGGTAGTTGAGAAGCTGGCCCGTCTATACACGTCCGCTCTGGGGCAGGCTCCCGATCATGTCCAAGCTGCCCTTGAGCCGGCTTCGATCGATTCTTCATCGCCTACCAATGGGATGCCCCGGGTAGTGCCCACGGTGTCGGCCGACCCGGTAGGGGAGGGCACCGATGTCCGCTGAGTCGTCCTTCGGCAAACGCCTGCGGGCCGCGCTGGTTAGATGGGACGAATACACCTCAACATCGCCAGGACCGCAGGCAGTACCGGTATCCCCGTCCGGTCCAACACGCTCATCATTTGGTCAACGACTGATCGCGGCCCTCGCCCGATGGGACGACCTCCCCCAGAACAACGCCTCCCGATCCCGCGATCGCGCGTCCGAGAGTGAGCTGGTCAAAAAGCATCGTCTCCCCGCCAACGATGATGACCAGTACGTCAAGCGGGTCGCCGAACTCCTGGCTAGGTCACGTCCGGAAGAGAAGCCAGACGAGCGCGGGAAGCAGCGGGCGCCTGAGGTGTACGTCGCCTCGCGACATCTAGATGCTACGCAAGCGCAGAGCGGCGGCAACACACGTAGCAAGGGCCCGTCGAGGGTGTTCGATATCGTCCGGGATGTGGTCGCCGAGATCGCGCCCGAGGAACTCGTACTCGTGGACGGGCTGGCCGGTCTCGACCACAACGCGGTCAGGCGAATGCTGGGCGGTCGCGGCGGTCAGCGCGAGCCTCTTGGATTCGCCCTTGGCGCGCTGGTGACTCCGATCGTTTGGTTGGGGGTTGACGAGCCCGCGCGACGGATCGCAAGTGCTGCCGAAAACGCAGCTAGAGGAACGAAAGCCATCCTGCGCAAATTCATGCGCAGGCCGGCGGTGGACTCTGTCATGCCTGAGCTGACGCGCAAACAGCTCGCCGAAATCCACCAGCAAATTCTTAGGACCGCCCTAACGCATGGACTGGAGGACGGTCGCGCGCGGCAGGTTGCTGACGCAGTAACCGGCAGGCTCGCACTAGTCGCCCAAGGAGACGACGCCGCTGAACGGGATGACCCGGACCACAACTGAGAGGCGGAGTCGGGATAGCGGCGTGTGACGAGGTCCCGCCTTCCAGGATGGCTTTTGAGACATCCTTACGCGCAAGCCTATTAGCGCGCGGCCCGAGCAAGCTGCCCGAGCCGCGCACTAATAGGGTTACGGCTTGCGTGAGGCGGCCGCGGTCTCCAGCTCGCTGCCGACCTTCACCTTCACGCTCCACCGGGCCTGCCGCTGGACCTCGCTGCCCGTCTTCGGGTTGCGGAAGGTGCGCGCAGGCAGCAGGTGCGGCTTGATGCTGAGGAACCCGGTGATCCGCACCTCGCGGCCGACGGCGGCCTGCCGGTTGATGACGCCGACGAGGGCAGCGACCGCGTCGGCGGCCACCTCCCGGTTACCGATCAGCTCGCCGATGGCGGCTATCAGCTCGGTCTTGCCCATGGGCTTGTTCGTGGTGGTGGCCATGTGTGATCCCTTCACGTTGTTGATCGGAAATGTACGCTAGCGAGTTCGCTAGCGGCTAGCACCGGACCTCAGCCCAGCGTTCGACGGAGTCGAGCGCGGCGCGATGTCTGGCGGGTACGGGGGCGACGGGGTGGCCGAGGTGGTCGGCGCCCATCGCGGCGCGGATCAGAGCCGCGGCCTGACCGCTGGTCAGCCTGCGCTCTTGGCCGTAGCGGTCGGTCAGCCGCGCCAAGACGGTGTCCTCGAAGGGCAGCGGGTCTGTGGCCCGGTTGACGCCGGTGGCGTACGTGAACGCCGTGTCGTCGTCGATCACCGAGATCGGCCGCAGGTCGCCGACCAGGTCCTTGACGACGTGCCACCACAGGCCGTGGCTGTCCCACCGATTGCTGCCGTCCTGCTCGCCGGGCTGGTTGACCACGACGAGGACGGGGTTGAACTGGGCGACGGTGAGCCCGATGTCGCGCGCCATCCAGTGATGGCGACGGATCAGCTCAGGCGTCGACGGACCGTAGCCCGCCGAGGGGGTGCAGCGGTGGACGGTGATGCCGTAGTCGGTGGTGATGGCGACGTGGGAGGTCGGCAGGCCGAGGTGCATGCCGACCACGTGGCCTCTCACGGCCGCTCCTGAGCGGCGAACAGCCGCTCGGCGAAGTCGGGCAGGTCACCCCACGGGGTACCGCGGTGGTTGGCCTGGTGCAGGCGCTTGAGCAGCCAGCGCGCGCCCGGCGTGAACATGTGCCTGACACGGTTGGGTGCGTTCTGGATGTCGCAGCCGGACGGCAGGTCCTCGACGGTGAGGCCCCGCGTCTGCAGCAGGGCGACCGCGATGCAGGCGTGCGGCTCATGCTGCCTGCGGTGGGGAGAGGCGCCGGTGCGGCCGGGATCCTCGGCGGCGATCCCGACGAGGGCCCGGATCAGCATGCCGTGGCTGATGGGGTTGTTCCTGCGTCGCCGGCGTCGCGCCGGTGGAGGGCTGTCAGGCGGCGTGGAGTCGGGCATGAGGGGTTCTCCCTTCGAGGGCGGGGATGAGGGGCGAGGCTGTGGGTGAGGGGGCAGGGGTGGCGGGCACGGACGCGTGCACGGGAGGGAGAGCGGGCAGGTCGTATCCGCGGCCGCCGGGCGCCCTGTGGGGCAGCGGCATGCGGTCGGCGCGGTCAGCGCGGATGGTCAGGATCGGGCCGCCGCGGGCGAACCAGCCTGCCGGGTAGGCGGCCGTGACCTGGTTGAGCCACCGCTTGGCAGGCCCCGACTTCGGGCGGGGGTGCACGGCGGGCAGCGCCCGCCACCCGGGGTGGGTGTGATCGTGGGCGGCCTCGACGGCCAGGAGCACGTGCGCGAACTCCTGCTCGCTCTCCCAGGTGCAGCCCAGACACGCTCCGAGGAAGCGGCGCGGGGAGACGCCGGACTGGAACAGCACGGTCGGCAGGTGCTCCTCGGCGCGGATCAGCGGCGCGTGGGCTTGGCCGAGCACGTTACCGGGATGGGTGATGTAGATGGCCCACACCCCGGTGGGCCGGTGGGTGAGGGAGCGGTAGTGCAGGTGGCGGGCGACCGCGCCGCGCGGCTCGTGGTCGTGGTCGGTCACGCCGGGCCGTCCGGCACGCTGTGCTGGCGGTCCTGCGTGGCGATCGCCCATGGGTCGTCGGGGAAGGGCGGCTCGTCGGCGAACAGGCCGCCATGGCCGGTGTCGTCGGCCGGAGGCGGTGGCGGCGTATACCGGTCGTCAGGGAAGGACTGACAGGCCGGGGTGCAGGCGACCCCGGCCGGGTTGCCGCAGTCCATCAGGCATTCGTACGGGTACAGCGTCTGCGAGCAGATCCAGGAGACGGCCTCATCCGCGTGGTGGGTGACGCGGGACGGGCCAGCGTCGCGTCCGGGCAACGGCGGCGGCGCGATCACGTACGCGGGCCCCAGCGGGGTGGTCTCGATGGTGACGTGCGTGATGGGCCCCGAGTGGAACTCTCTCGCACGGCCTGACCGCACGTCGATCGTGCCGTTGGTGTGGAGACGGGAGAACAGCTCCTGCTGGTCCAGGAGGAGGCGGAGGGCGGTGGCTGCCTCCAGCGGAGTCTTGGTCATCGAGGTCCTTCCGAGGGGCTGGTCAGGAGGTGGCTGTTGGCGTCCAGCCAGTCCGTGGCGCGGAAGCGCTGCGCGGTGCTGGGGATGATGGCGACGAGGTAGGCCAGGACGCCTCCGGAGATCGCGCCGAGGAGGGGCGGCAGCATGTGGCGGATGAGTGTCCGGTCAGGGTTCACGCCGAGGATGCGGTCTTCCATGAGGGTGTAGCGGTCCATGACCACGAGCCCGGCCCGGCCGCCCGCATGCGCGAGTCTTGGGCAGGCCAGCAGGGAGAAGACCGCGCAGTCGAGGTGCAGGCCCGGTTCGACGCTGTAGGGCATGTCGCGTGTGCCGACCATGGCCATGGGGCCGGTGATCGTGCCGCCGCAGGTGCCGCACAGGCGGTCACGCATGGCTTGGCGCTGCCGGACGACACAGTTGACGCCGAGGGTGGCTCGTCCCTGGCCGGCGGCGCAGTCGCAGGCCAGCATCCGGCCGAACTGCTCGTCGACGGCGACGGTCTCGGTGCGGCTGTTCCACTCGGCGACCCACGGGACAGGGAATCCGCGATCTTGCGGCAGTGCCGCGATCTGCGGCGGCATGGGAGGCAGGTTGCGCTCCATTGGTCTCCTCGAAGGTGAGGGGGCGTGGGGCGGCGGGGGGGGGGGGGCCCGCGGGGGGGTGGTGGGGTGGGGGTGGGGCGGCCGGGGGGGGGGGTGTGCTGGTGGGGGGGGGGGGGGGGGGT